>DASYRE010000032.1 GCA_036004685.1 Candidatus Polarisedimenticolia bacterium
TCGGCCCCCGATCCATCCCGGCTCGCCGCGTTGCGCCTCGCTTGCGTACCGCCTTGGGTACGCGACGCTCTGGCGCGCCTTGCGATCCGGGCGCCTCGGCGACCTCGGTGTTAACATGATTTCCGAAACGCAACACTAGGCTTTCCCGGCGTCGCGGGCGCGGGCGAGCAGCCGCTCGGCGGCTCGCACCATCGGCCAGTCGACCATCTTGCCGTCCAGCGCGAACGCTCCCGTCCCGGAAGCCTGATGCCGGGCATGCAGCTCCATCAGGCGCCGCGCCCGGGCGATCTCCTCGTCCGAGGGGGTGAACGCCGCCGCGATGACGGGGACCTGCTTGGGATGGATCGCCAGCTTCCCTGAATAGCCCATCTGGCAGGCGAGCGCCGCGTCCTTCCGGAGCCCCTCCTCGTCGTCGAGATCGATGAAAACGGTGTCGATCGCCTGAAGCGAGAAGGCGGCGGCCACCGTGACGACCGCGCCGCGCGCCCAGAACGATTCCCATCCTTCACGCGTCCGCACCGCCCCCATGTCGCCCGCCAGATCCTCGGCGCCGAAGATGAGGCCTTGGAGCCGGGGATCGGCTCCGGCGATCTCCTTCAAATTGACGACGCCGCGCGCCGTCTCGATCAGCGCGAGCAGCGGCACCGGCCCCAGGGAGGTCCGCCGCACCATCTCCCGGATCTGGTCCTGCGACTCCACCTTGGGGATGACGTAGCCGTCCGGCCGCGCCGAGAGGGTCGCCTCCAGATCTCCGGCATCGAGCCCCGAGCCGACCGGGTTGATCCGGACGAGCCGCTCGCTGGCACCGAAATCGAGATTCGCCAGCGAAGCGGCGGCGATCTCGCGGGCGGCGATCTTCCGGTCCGCGGCGACCGCGTCCTCCAGGTCCAGGACGACCGCGTCGGCGCCGGCGGCGGCGGCCTTGGCCGCCTTGCGGGCGTCGTCGCCCGGCACGAACAGCAAGGTCCGGCGAACGCGGGGCGCCGGGGAGCCCGTCACGAAGGCCTCCTCAGGAAGAGCACGGTCCGCTCGACTTCCACGACGACTTCTCCCTTCTGGTTGCTCCCCCGGTGGCGGAGCCGGACGATTCCCTGTTGGGGCTTCGATTTCGAAGGCCGCTTCTCGAGCACCTCGGTCTCGACCGAGAGGGTGTCTCCGGGGAAGACCGGCCTCGGGTGCGTCACCCGCTCGTAGGAGAGGTTCGCCACGATCGTCCCCTCCGTCAGCTCGGGGACGGTGAGCCCCACCACGAGCCCGAGCGTGTAGATGCCGTTGACGATCCGCCGCCCGAAGGGAGTCCGGGAGGCGAACTCCTCGTCGAGGTGGAGAGGCTGGGTGTTGGCCGTCAGCGAGCAGAAGAGGACGTTGTCGGTCTCGGTCACGGTGCGCGCGGCGCCGTGCCGGAACCGCGCTCCCACTTCGAGGTCTTCGAAGTACTTTCCAGGCATGCGATCCTCCGCGTCACGGAGGCGGGACGCCGTGCGGACGCAGTATAACAGAGGCTGTTAGAATGCCCGGCATGGGACGCAGAGTGCTGCTGCTGATGCCCGCGACCACCTACCGGGCGGCCGATTTTCTGTCGGCGGCCGCGGCACTGGAGGTGGACGTCACGGTGGGCACCGATCAGCGCCAGACGCTGGAGGAGGCGGCCCCCGGGAGCTCGATCCAGCTCGACTTCCTGGATCCGGCCGCGGCCACGCGGCGCATCGTCGAATTCTCCCGCCGCTTCCCGCTGGCGGCAGTGATCGGCGTCGAAGACGAGACCACTCTGGTCGCGGCGACGGCCGCCGAGGCGCTGGGCCTTCCGCACAATCCGGCGGAAGCGGCGCGCGCCGGCCGGGACAAACACCGGATGCGCTTTCTCCTCAGGGCGGCCGGCCTGCAAGGGCCGGAGTTCTGGAGATTCTCCCTCGAGGAGGAGCCGCGCGCGGCGGCGCGCCAGGTTTCCTACCCCTGCGTCCTCAAGCCGCTGTTCCTGTCGGCCAGCCGCGGCGTCGTTCGCGCCGACGATCCGGCCGGCTTCCTCCGCGCCTTTCAACGCGTCCGGGAGATCCTCCTCCGGCCGGAAGTCGCGGGCAAGGGCGGGGACGCCGCCCGCTTCATCCTGGCGGAGCGTTACATTCCCGGCAAGGAGGTCGCCGTCGAAGGCCTCCTGTCGGGCGGATCGTCGAGAGTGCTTGCGTTGTTCGACAAACCCGATCCACTCGAAGGCCCCTATTTCGAGGAAACACTTTACGTAACTCCCTCGCGCCTGCCGCGGGAGACCCAGGAGGAGATCGCGGCCACCGTCGGGCGGGCCGCGTCGGCCCTCCATCTGAGGGAGGGGCCGTTGCACGCGGAGCTGAGAGTCAACGACGAAGGGGTGTGGCCGCTCGAGCTGGCGCCGCGCTCGATCGGCGGGCTCTGTTCGCGGGCGCTGCGCTTCGGGGCGGGCCTCTCCCTCGAAGAGCTGATCCTGCGCCACGCCCTCGGCCTGGAAGTCGGAAGCCTCGTGCGGGAGCGCTCGGCCGCGGGCGTGATGATGATCCCGATTCCAGGCGGCGGAGTGCTGCGGGAGTTCGGCGGCGCGGACGAGGCGCGGCGGGTCCGGGGGATCGAATCGGTGACCCAGTCGATTCCGCTCGGCCAGGAAATCTGGCCGCTTCCCGAGGGAGCGCGCTACCTCGGCTTCATCGTCGCCCGCGGCGAGACCCCCGAGGAAGTCGAAGAAGCTCTCCGGCGCGCCCACCGGCGTCTTTCGATCGTGGTCTCACCCGCCTGATCAAGCCGCCTCCGGGGTGCGCCCCGCGAGCGCCCGGCGGCCGGCCGGTCCTTCCTTTCAAACGAGGCGATTGACGTGGCGCAGAGGGTCCAACTGACCCTCGGTGGGCTCGGCTCAGCAGAACCACGATTCGGTGAGCCGCGGAAGATGCCGCCTGGGAAAGGAGTCGGACGGGAGCAGGCCGACGGAATCCTCGGCGGACGGCGCGCCCGCCGCGGCGCGGATGCACCGCCCGATCCGCCGGAACGTCAGCCGGGGATCCTCCTGATCGTGGGCCGCCCTCTCGATCAGGGCGGTGATCCTGCGGTGCAGGGCGTCCATTCGGGGGTCGGGGTGCGACCAGGCATGACTGATCGAGGCGCTTTCGCCCGATTCCTTGAGGTAGGGGAGCATCGCCGGATGCGAGAGAAGCAGCGAGCCCGCCGGGATCAGGAGCCGGACGGCGAGCTGCACCGGGTCGACCGCCTCGATGAGATCCTCCTCCTCGATGAAATCGACAAGCTCGCCGTACTCCTCGAGCGTCGACCAGGGAGTGAACGGGAGGAGGGAAGGGCGCAGCGTGATGCCGGCGTCGCGCACGATCCGGAAAGCCTCCAGCGCGTCGGCGCGCGAGTGCCCCTTGTCGAGAATCCCGAGCACCCGGTCGCTCAGCGACTCGACCGCCGAGACGATGAACGAGCAGCCGAGCGACGCCATCTCCGGAAGGAGCCCGCGGTGCTTCAGGAGATGCTCGATCTTGGCGGTGAAATCGTAGCTCACGAAAGGGAACTCCCGCCGCATCTCCCGCAGGATGGCCAGCGAGTGGGCCGGGCCGTTCAGGAAGTCGGGATCGCCGAAGGTGACGTGCCGGGCGCCCGCTTCTACTTGCGAGCGGACGTCCGCGAGGACGACGTCTCGCGGAACGACGAAGAAGCGGCCGTCATAGACGGGGGGGATCGGGCAGTGGCGGCAGCGGTGCAGGCAGCCGCGGCTCGCCTCGGTGTAGCCGGCGAGACGGGTCTCCTCGCCGGTGACCAGCGACGCATAAGAGGCGAGCGGCGCCAGCAGCCTTCTCTCCGGGGGCGCGAACCGGAGCCGCGCCAGGATCGGAGGCTCGGGACGACCCGGAACTCCCAGCCCCGGCACGCTGCGCGGGTCCGCGCCGCGTTCCAGCGCCTCCGCCAGGGCGACCAGCGCTTCCTCATATTCGCCGCCGATGACGGAATCGGCGAGGGTCCCGAGCAGGCAGGCGGCGTTCAAGTGCGCATAGAGACCGTAGAAGCAAACGTGACACGCCGGGTTCAGCCGGCGAATCCTCTCGGCGACGCGCATTCCCAGGCGGAGCGCGGTGTGCATCGGGACCGAGATGCCGATCAGGCGCGCCCGGAGGATTCTGGAGGGAAGCAGCGGCCCGCGCGCCACGTCGAGCGCGTCGGGGGCGAAGCCGGCCCGCTGGAGGAAGCCGAGAGGCGAAGCGATTCCGTGGGGCTGGTGGCCCAGCTCGTAGCAGGAGATTAGGAGGATCGAACCGGGCTGCCTCATCGGCGAAGCTCGAAAGCGGCGGCCCGGTCTACTTGGAGGGCTGGTAGTAAGGGTTGGTGCCGCCCGCGTGGTCGGTCGTATCGACGATTTGCTGGACTTCCGGGATCTCCTCGCGAATCATCCGCTCGATTCCCTGCTTGAGGGTCACGTTGGCCATGCCGCACCCTTGGCAGCCCCCTCCCATCCGCAGGTAGACGACGCCGTCCTTGAAATCGAGAAGCTCGATGAAGCCCCCGTGTCCCGCGACGGCCGGATTGATCTGGTAATCGATCATTTCCTGGATCTTCGACTTGAGGTCGCCGCCGCTCTCTTCCATGTTCCACTCCGTCTTTGCGCCGTCGTCTTTTGCGCCGTCGTCGCCGACTCGGCCGACTCGCCAAGCGCCGCCACCTGCATTCTAGCACTTTTCGGCCGGCGGGAGGCGCGCCCCGGGGCGCGCCCCGGCCTTCGGGCGGCCTTGACTCTTTCCCCCGCTTGGCATCAAGATCCCCGCCATGAACGTCTTCGACAACGTCATCGACGCGGTGGGGAAGACTCCGCTGGTCCGGATCAACCGGCTGGGCCAGGAGACGGGCGCGACCTTCTACGCCAAGCTGGAGTACCTCAATCCCGGCGCCAGCGTCAAGGATCGCATCGCCATCCAGATCGTCGACGACGCGGAGAAGACGGGCCGCCTCAAGCCGGGGGGCACGATCGTCGAGTGCACCTCGGGCAACACCGGCATGGGCCTCGCCATGGTCTGCGCGGCGCGCGGCTACCACACCATCCTGGTGATGCCCGACAAGGTGAGCGACGAGAAGATCAAGGCGCTGCAGGCGTTCGGCGCCAAGGTCGTTTCCACCCCGACGGCGGTCTCTCCGGAGGATCCCCGAAGCTACTATCAGGTGGCCCGGCGAATCGCCGAAACCACCCCCAATGCCTTCTTCGCCAACCAGTACGACAATCCCAGCAACGCTGAGGCCCATTTCCGGACGACCGGCCCCGAAATCTGGGAGCAGCTCGGGGACCGCCTGGACGCCGTCGTGGTGGCCACCGGAACCGGGGGGACGATCACCGGAATCGCCCGCTACATCAAGCCTCGCAAGCAATCGGTCAGGATGGTCCTCGTCGATCCGGTCGGCTCGATCTATTACGACTACGTCCGGACGGGGACCGCGCCGAAGGTCCTCAAGACCTACAAGGTGGAGGGATTCGGGGAGGACTTCATCCCCGGCAGCATCGATCTCGAGGTGGTGGACGACGTGGTGCAGGTCTCGGACAAGGAATGCTTCCAGATGGCCCGGGAGCTGACGCGCAAGGAAGGGCTGTTCGGGGGCGGCTCCTGCGGCGGCGCCATGGCCGGCGCGATCAAGTTCGCCCGCGAGCGCCCCGAGGCGAAGACGATCGTCCTGATCCTGCCCGATTCGGGTTCCCGTTACCTGAGCAAGGTGTACGACGACCGGTGGCTTCGGCAGAACGATTTCCTCGATGAGGATCTCGAAGGGAAGGTCGCCGATCTCATGGACAAGCGCCGGCAGCAGGTGATCTCGGCGCAGGCCTCCGATCCGGTCCGCTCCGTCATCGGCCTCATGAAGAAGCACGGCATCTCCCAGCTTCCGGTCCTCGACGGCGAGCAGCTGACCGGGATGATCTCGGAGGGGGGATTGCTGGGGGCCCTCCTGGGCGATCCGGCCGCCGCGCACCGTCCCGTCGGCGGCCTGGCCGAGCCCAATTACGAGGTCACTGAGCCGGCCGCGCCGATCTCCCGGCTCTCCGACATCATCTCGCGCGGCAAGGTCGCCCTGGTCGTCGAGAAGGGGCGGCTGCGGGGCGTGATCACGAAATTCGATCTCATCGAGTATCTGGCCGCCACCCGCTGACCGGCCCGCAGCAAGGACCCACCGCGTGATGTTCTCCTCCCGAACCGGCTGGGATCGATCCTCGAACCGCCTCGCCCGCCTGCTGGAGGAAAGGCGGTCCGGCGCGGAGCCGATTCTCGACTTGACCGAGACCAATCCCACCCGCGCGGGTTTTGCCTACCCTGGGCCGGAGATCCTCAGGGCGCTCGCCCGGCCGGCGTCCCTCGCCTACGAGCCGAATCCGCGCGGCCTGCGCCCGGCGCGAGAGGCGATCGCGCGCGTCTTCGCGGAGCGGGGCGTCGGAGTGAGCGCGGAGGATCTGTTTCTCACGGCGAGCTCGAGCGACTCCTATGCCTGGGTTTTCAAGCTTCTCGCCGATCCCGGGGACGAGGTGCTGGTGCCGCAGCCGAGCTACCCCCTTTTCGACTTCCTTGCCCGCCTCGATTCCGTCCGCTCCGTTCCCTACCCCCTCTCCCCCGAAGGGGGTTGGGCCCTCGAGCCGTCCGCGGTGACGTCGCGGCTCGGCCCGAGGACCCGGGCGGTGGTGATCGTCAGCCCCAACAATCCCACGGGGACCTATCTGAAGCGCGACGAGCTCGAAGGCCTCGCGCCGGCTTGCCATGAGCGCGGGGCGGCCCTCGTCGGGGACGAAGTCTTCGCCGAATACCCGGAAGGTCCCGATCCCCGCCGCGCGGCCAGCGTGCTGGAAGCGGAGTCGGTCCTCTCCTTCAGCCTGGGGGGACTTTCCAAGCTGGCCGGGTTGCCGCAGCTGAAGCTGGGCTGGATCGCCGTCGGGGGCCCCGCCAACCTGCGCCGGGAGGCCTGCGAGCGCTTGGAGTTGATCGCCGACACCTATCTCCCGGTGAACATTCCCGTCCAACAGGCCGCCCCGGACCTGCTGGAGCTTTCCCGGGGGCTCCGCGGGGAGATCCAGCGGCGGGTGCGGCGGAACCGCGCCTTTCTTCAAGAAAAGGCGGCCGGCTCGGCCTGCCAGGCGCTTCCGGGGGAAGGGGGCTGGTCGGCGGTCCTCAGGATCCCGGCCCTGATGTCCGAGGAGGATTGGGTTCTCTGCCTGCTGGAACGGGATCATGTCCTGGTTCATCCCGGCTATTTCTTCGATTTTCCCTCGCCCGCCTACCTCGTCCTGAGCCTCCTCCCGGCGGAGGGGGTCTTTCGGGAAGGCGTCGAGCGCATCGCGGCGCGCGTGCGAGAGTCCTGACTCCGGCGGATGCCGGTTGGAATTCGGGGAGGGCAGGCCTTACAATGGGCTCCGGGAATTTCGCTCCCCACGTCATCGTTCGATCGGCGAGGCTCCGGGAAGGGCTCCGGGGACGTCGCCGAATTTTCCAACCCAGGAGGTCATGATGTTCCCCCGTTTCCGATGGTTTCCCCTGATCGCGTTCGTGGCGCTTTGTTTCGTGGTCGCCGCCTGCTCCTCGGCGACCTCCGTCGGGGCCTCCTCCAAGAAAGACACAACGGCCTTGAATCCCGCCGTCGCGATGATCGACGGGCAGCCGATCACCCAGAGCGAGCTCGACGAGAAGGTCAGCCAACAGCTCTACGAGGTCCGGCAGCAGGCCCTCGAGCAGATGCTCGCGGAGAGGCTCCTGGACAAGGAAGCCAAGGTGCAGGGAGTCACCCGGGAAGCCCTGCTGGAGAAGGAGATCAATGCGAAGGTGACGGAGCCGACGCAGGCCGAGATCGATCAGGTCTGGGAAGCCAACAAGGCGCGGCTGCCGGGGAAGACCAAGGAGCAGGTGCAGCCCGAAATCGTCAAGTTCCTCAAGGAGCAGAAGAAGCCTCCCATCCAGCAGAGCTTCCTGAAATCGCTGCGCAGCAAGTACAAGGTTCAGGTCTTGATGGAGCCGGCCCGCGTCGCCGTCGGCGTCGACGACGATCCGTCCCGGGGGCCCGCGGCCGCGAAAGTGACGATCGTCGAGTTTTCCGATTTCCAGTGCCCCTTCTGCAGCCGTGTGGAGGGGACCGTGAAGCAGGTCCTCGAGAACTACAAGGACAAGGTGCGGTTCGTCTATCGTGATTTCCCGCTCTCCATGCACCCCCTGGCCCCGAAGGCGTCCGAGGCGGCCCAATGCGCCAACGAGCAGGGGAAGTTTTGGGAGTATCACGACGCCCTCTACGCCGACCAGAGCAAGCTTGCCGTGGCCGATCTTCAGGCCACCGCGGAACGGCTGGGGCTGAAGGGCGACGCTTTCAAGACCTGTCTCGAATCGGGCAAGTTCGCCGCGGAAGTGAGCAAGGACATGCAAGACGGGACGAAGGCGGGAGTGAGCAGCACGCCCTCGTTCTTCATCAACGGGATTCCGGTCGTGGGCGCACAGGGCTACGAAGCCTTCTCAGAGGTGATCGATCGGGAGCTGGCAAAACCCGGAAAGTAGAGCCGGCCTTTCGGAATCGCCCCGCTGTCGCGCAGCATCTCAGGAAACGTCGCTTCTCTACTCAACTGGAGGTGTCGTGAAGGTCAACCGAGCTCTTCCCGTCCTGGTGCTGAGCCTGATGCTGCCCGCCGCGTTCGTCTTCGCCGTCACCGAAAGCGCCAAGAACGAAGCCTACAAGATCGATCCGGACCACTCCAACGTGGGATTCTCGATTCGCCACTTCTTCAGCAAGGTCCCGGGCCACTTCAAGAACTACGAAGGAACGATTGCCCTCGATCCCAAGGATCTCTCGAAGGCGAAGGTCGACGTCTCGATCGACACCGGCAGCATCGACACGGGTGTGGAGGATCGGGATAAGCACCTGAAGAGTCCCGACTTCTTCGACGCCGCCAAGTACCCCAAGATGACCTTCGTCTCGACCGAAGTGATCCAGAAAGGGCCGAATCACGCCGCGGTGAAAGGCAACCTCACCTTGCACGGAGTCACCAAGCCGGTCACGCTGGAGGCGGACGTCCTCGGCTTCAGCCCGGACCCGTGGGGAGGATACCGCGGCGGCTTTGAAGCGAAGACCACCCTCAAGCGGAGCGATTTTGGAATCTCCTGGAACAAGGCGGTGGAAGGGGGAGGGTTGCTTCTCGGCGACGACGTCGAAGTCACCCTGAACATCGAGGCCGTTCGGGAAACCCCCAAGGCGGCCGAACCGGCCCCGAAGAAGAACTGACTTTTCGGCCGGTCCGGAAGTCCGGGAAACGGGAAGGGGCGCTGCGGCGCCCCTTTTTTCATGCTCCGAGCCTCGTCAATTCAAGACGGGGGGAACGTAGGGAAGCGTCTGCGCGAACAGCCAGCAGAGGAAGAGGACGATCGGCGCATGGAACGCGAGCTGCAGGATCGAATAGCCCGCCAAGTCGCGAGCCCGGACGTTGAGGATTCCCATCAAAGGAAGCATCCAGAAAGGATTGATGAGATTCGGGAGCGCCTCCGCGGCGTTGTAGATCTGCACCGTCCAGCCGAGATGCACCTTCCAGGCGTTGGCCCCCGCCATCACGTAAGGGGCTTCGATCACCCACTTCCCTCCGCCGGAAGGGACGAACAGCCCCAGGACCGCGGAGTAGACGGCGACCATCAGGGGAAAAGTCGCCTTCGTCGAAAGGCGCACGAACCAGTCGGCGAGGAAGCCGGCAAGATGGGTCCGCGAGATCATGCCGAAGATCCCCGCATAGAACGGGAACTGGATCAACACCCCGGCGGTGGCGGGAACCGATTTCGCCACCGCCGAGAGAAACGATTTCGGCCGTCCGTGCAGGAGGAGCCCAAGCGCCAGAAAGGCCATGTTGAAGTGGTTCAGATCCAGCGCCGCGACGAGGCCCTTCCGATAGAGCTGGAGTCCCAGGTAGACGGCCATCAGCCCCGCCACCGCCACCCCCAGCACGACACTGTCCTCGACCTTCTCGGCGGGCGTCCTGGCCGGAGCGCGCTCCACCGTCAGCGGCTCGAACCGGATCCCCATCTGCCGGGCCGTCCGGGCGTTCTTGGCCGAGGGGCAGGAGAAGTAGGCCACGGCGACCGAGACGGCGACCAGCACCGCGGCGGAGGCCAGGTTCTGCCAGAGCAGGATCGTATCGCTCAAGGGGATGACTCCGGTGACCGGAAGCAGGGCGGCGGGGATCGCCGAGCGGGTCGCCTGCATCAGGGCGGCCGAGGAGGAGAAGCCGAGGGCCCAGACGCTGCCCAATCCAAGGTAGGCCGCCGCCCCGATGGCGCGATAGTCGACCCCTTCGACCCGGGACACCACTTCCCGGACGAGGAGCCCCGTGAAGACCAGTGAAAGGCCCCAGGAGATCATCGAGGTGGCCATGGCGAAGAAGGCCACGAAGGCGACGGCGCTCCTCGGCTGGACGGGCAGGGAGGCGAGGGCGCGGATGAGCCGCGCCGCGGGCGGTGAGCAGGCGACCACGAAGCCACCCAGGATCACCATCACCATCTGCATGGTGAAGGGGACCAGGACCCAGAATCCTTCGCCGAACTCGGTCACCAGGCGCTGCGGGCTCTCCCCCAGCAGCAGGCCGGCGCCGAAGGTGAGCAGGACGGCGGCCAGGGCGAAAACGAAGGCGTCCGGGAAGTAGCGCTCGCAAGCCTCGGCGAGCCGCTGTCCGGCTCGGGCCAGGGGCGGTGGCTTGGCGCTCATCGAGCCCTCCAAGAAACGGCATTCCCCTCGTGGGACGGCATTTCGGATCGCTCGCGCCGGCGGCGGCGAGCCGGGCGCGGGGGGCATTCTAGTCCAGATGGGAAATCCCCCCGAAGTCATTTTCGCCCGGCGGCCTTCGCCCGGGGAGCCTCGTGCTAAACTTGGCGAACAATCCAGTCCGAACTTTCGTAACAGAGGGCAGCGGCGCAAAACTCAGCCGGCTCTGCGGGAGGCCGATCCCCCAGGCCCGAAAACATATCTCGAGTCTCGAACAGGGAGGAACTTGCATGGCAGGCATGTCGAGGAAGGGGAGACGCCGGTGGATCTGGGTCGGACTGATTCTGATCCTCGTGCTTGGGGGTGGGGCCGCCTTCTATGCCAAAGGAAGCTTCGCCCGGAACAACCGGGGGGTTTCTCCCGAGGACCTCGACATCCGCCTGGGGAAGTCGGAGATTTCCGAGATTCAGGTCACCGTCAACGAAGTCGGGACGATCGAGCCGGTCGTGAAGGTGGACGTGAAATCGACCCTTTCCGGAAAGGTCACCGAGCTGCTCGTCCGCGAAGGGGACCGGGTGGTGCGCGGGCAGATCCTGGCCCGCGTCGAGCCCGACGTCAATCAGGCGCAGACCCTGTCCGAGGTGCGCTCGAACCTCAACATGGCGGAGATCCGGGCCCGGGACGCCCAGAAGGACCTGGAGACCAACACCCGGCTGCACGAAGAGGGGCTCCTCTCCGACGTGCAGCTCAAGGATTTCAGCGTGCGCTTCGAGGCGGCCTCCGAGACGCTGGAATCGGCCCGGACGAAGAACCTCATCGTGAAGGAGAGTGGCATCCCGATCGAGGGGAAGATCTCCACGTCCCAGCGGGTGAACATCGTCTCTCCCATGGACGGCACCGTCATCAAGCGGAACGTCGAGGTGGGACAGACGGTCAGCTCGGGCCTCTCCTCGTTCAACGAAGGCACGGCCCTGTACACGGTGGCCGACGTCGGCTCGATGCTGATCAAGGCCTCGATCAACGAGGTGGACATCGGCCGGGTCCGCGACCGCATGCCGGTCATGATCACGGTCGACGCGTTTCCCTACAAGCGCTTCGACGGAAGCGTCACGCACATCTCCCCGGCCGCGCGCCTCAAGGAGAAAGTGAAGGTCTTCGACGTCGAGGTGACGCTGAGGGAGCAAATCCCCGACTTCCGCGCCGGCATGACGGCCAACATCGAGGTTCGCGGCGACAAGGTCTCCAAAGTGCTGGGCGTTCCGGTCGAGGCGATATTCAAGAAGAAGGACCGTGAGCTGGTGTACGTGTTGAAGAAGACGTTCGACGAGGCGAAGGCAGGCCAGAAGCAGCCCCGCAAGACGAAGTCGGGGAAGCTCGACGTCTCGGATGTCTGGGAGCGCTTCTTCGAGGAGAAGGAGGTCAAGGTCGGGCTGGTGAGCCTCGAGCGGGCCCAGATTCTCGAGGGACTCAAGGAAGGAGCCGAGCTGGCGCTGGAGGATCCGACCCGGCCGCGCCAGATCGAGGAAGAGAACTGACCGTGACGAGCACGACGCCCCTCGCTGAGGATTCCACCGGCCCCATCATCCGTCTCGAAGGGGTTCGGAAGGTTTACGGGGACGGCGACGACCAGGTCCAGGCCCTGCGCGGCATATCGCTGGAGCTGGCCTCGGGCGACTACGCCGCCATCATGGGGCCTTCCGGATCCGGCAAGTCGACCTTGATGCATATCCTCGGATGTCTCGACATCCCGACGGACGGGGAGTACCTCCTGGCGGGGACCCCGGTCTCGAAGATGTCGTCGCGGCAGCTCGCCCGGATCCGGAACCGGCGGGTCGGGTTCGTCTTCCAGACCTTCAACCTCCTGCCGCGCTCCAGCATCCTGCGGAACGTCGAGCTGCCCATGCTCTACGGGGGCACCGGACGGGCCGAGCGCCGCCGGCGGGCGCTGGAGGCGCTCGGGAAAGTCGGTCTCGCCGAGCGCGCCCGCGCGGTTCCCTCCCAGCTTTCGGGAGGGCAGCGGCAGAGGGTGGCGATTGCCCGGGCGCTGGTGAACGATCCTTCCATCATCCTCGCCGACGAGCCCACCGGGAACCTGGACACGAAAACGGGCCAGGACATCCTCGAGCTCTTCGGAGATCTCCATCGTCAGGGCCACACCGTCATCCTGGTCACCCACGATCCGAACGTGGCGGCGCGCGCCAGCCGCGTCGTCCGCATCGTCGATGGTCTCGTCGCCTCTCCCGAGGAAGACGACGCCGGAGGCGCCGGCCATTGAACCTGCGTGAGTCGATCGTCGACGGCCTGGTGGACGTCCGGACGCACAAGATGCGGACGTTCCTTCAGACGCTGGGAGTCATTCTCGGCGTCGCCTCCTTGGTGGCGGTGCAGGGCCTGGTCGATTCGGGGCGCCGCCAGGCGACGAAGTTCTTCTCCGAGTTCGGCGGGCTGACGAAGATCCTGGTCGTGAACCGTCCCGTCAAGGCGACGGTCGTGACGGCGCGGCAGCTGGCCAGCGACGGGCTGACCTGGAGCGACGCCCTGGCGATCAGGCAGGAGGTCCCGTTCGCCACGCAGGTCGACCCGATCGCCCAGGCGGAGCTGCCGATACGCTACGGCGACTACGAGCGGACCAACGACGTGACCGGCGCGACGCCGGACTATACGAGCGTCTACAAGTTCTACCCGGCCCGCGGCCGGTTCCTGATTCCCGACGACATCGAGTCGCAGTCGAGGGTCTGCGTCCTCGGGGACACGGCGGCCCGATTCTACTTCGGCAACGAGGATCCGGTGGGCAAGATCCTGACGATCTCCGACGTCGGCTTCAAGGTCGTCGGGGTGATGAGGCGCAAGGAATTCTATTTCGGCAAGGGAGACCACAACGCCCTGGAGTGGATGAACCGCCAGACGTTCGTCCCGCTCTCCGCGATGATCGCCCGGTTCAGCGGCGACACGCGCAAGCGCGTCCAGTACATCAACGTCATGGTGGACAAGGTCGAGAACAACCCGAAAGCCGCGGAGGCGATCAAGGCCATTCTGCTGCGGCGCCACGCCGGCGTCCCCGATTTCGAGGTAATCAACCGCGCGGAGAGGATGCGGCAGCGCGCCGAGCAGAACCAGGCTTTCGACGTCGTCTTTCTCGTGAGCGGAATTGTTTCGCTCGTCGTCGGCGGGATCGTCATCATGAACATCATGCTCGCCTCCTTCCAGGAGAGGATTCGGGAGGTGGGGATCCGGAAGGCGATGGGGGCGCTGGGCACCGACATCGCGGCCCAGTTCCTGGTCGAGTCGATCCTGGTGACCTCCATCGGCGGCACCCTGGGGCTGGCCCTGGGCGTCGGCTTCGCCCAGGCGATCTCCGCGCTGATCGGGCAGCCGGCGATCATCACGATGAAGATGGCGCTCGTGGGAGTCATCGCGTCGGTGACGGTCGGCCTGTTCTTCGGCCTCTATCCGGCGGTCAAGGCCTCGCGCCTGAACCCGGTGGAGGCGCTGAGGTACGAATGAAGCTCTGGGAGATCCTGCGGACCGTTCTCGGCGAGATCCGCCACCACAAGATGCGCTCCATGCTCACGCTTCTCGGGATCATCCTGGGGACGCTCTCGATCACGGTGATGACCTCCTTGCTCGAGGGGATCATCACCACGGTCTGGGCCGGCTTCGCCGACATCGGCTACGACGGGGTGGTCCTGGTCCTGAATCGAGGGGCGAGGGACCTGCGGGAGTCCGCCGTGTTCGCCCGCTCCGAAGGCCTGCGCCCCCGCGACGCGGAAATCGTCCTGGCGCGCCGCAAGCTGGTCACCGCGGTCGCGCCGGTCACCTTCTGGGAGGAGATCGTCCGGAACGGGAGCGTCCAGCGCAAGGCCAGGATCAGCGGCGTGACCCCCTCCTACGCCACGGTGCGCAACCGGGAGGTGGAATCGGGACGCTTCTTCAACGAGGTGGACGAGAACTCCTTCACCCGGGTCTGCGTCCTCGGGTACCGCCTGAAGAACCGCTTGTTCGGCAGCGAGGACCCGCTCGGCAAGACGGTGAAGGTCGGCGAGCGGGTCTTCACCGTGGTGGGCGTCGGCAAGAAGCTGGGCAACCAGTTCGTGAACGACGACGACTTCATCGAGGAGATGGAGGGACTCTACGTGCCGCTCGGCACGCTGAGGAAGTTCTACAAAGGGGAGGCCGAGCCCCTGGACGCCCTGGCGATCAAGACCGGCGAGGTGGAGCGGCTGGGAGACGTGAAGGCGGAGGTCCAGGCCTCCTTGAAGATCGCCCATCGCGGGGCCGAAGACTTCCGGGTCCAGAACATCGCCGAGGAGCTGCTGCGCGCCCGCCAGGAGGTCACCGAGGAGATCCGGTCGTGGACGGTCGTCCTGAGCGCCATCGCGGGAGTCTCGCTGGTCGTGGGGGGGATTGGCCTTCTCTCGGTGATGCTCATCTCCATCGGGGAGCGCCTCTACGAGATCGGGCTGCGGAAAGCGATCGGCGCCACCGACTTCGAGATCTTTCTCCAGTTCCTCTCCGAGTCGGTGATCCTCTCCTCGCTCGGGGGGCTGCTCGGGATCGGCGGCGGCATCGCGATCACGAAATGGGCGGGAAGCTTCTTCCGCTCGGGATTGCCGATCCATCTCGACGGGCTGGCGATCGCCCTGGGGACCGCCCTGGTCCTCGGGGTCCTCTCCGGGATCTACCCCGCTCTGAAAGCGTCACGGCTCGAGCCGGTGGAGGCCCTCCGATCCTCGGCGTGATGCGATGAACCAAACTCTCAAGCGGCCGGTCCTCGGCGTGCTCGCGGCGGAGTCCTCGGGCTGGTCCTGAACGTCGTGTTCGCGGCCGCGCTGCGGCGCTGGGCGGCTCAGGGAGAGGGCTCGGCGGCGGCGGCGCGCCCGGTGCCCGGATCCCTGCCGTAGACGGGGTCCTTTCCCGGGGTAAGGATCTCCGGATACGACGGCGACTTCAGCCCTTCCGGAAGTTCCAGCGGGACGCTCGGCTCGAACCGGTGGCGGGATAGGAACATCCGTCCCGCGTAGCCGGTGAACACGAACTTGACGTTGTTCCAGAGCATCCAGAAGGTCTGGTCGGGGCAGGCTTTCCACAGACCGTTCTGGAGGATGTAGAACGGATCCCAGTAGAGGCCGATTCCGGCGCTCGTCATGATCCGGGCCAGATCCTTGTCGCTGAGATGCTCGGTCCGGACGTTCGGGATGAAGCCGTTGTAGCGATCCAGGTCGTCCGGGTTGGTGACGAGATCCCGCTCCAGGAGCTGCCGGCGCAGCTCCGTCTTGGGATAAGGCGTGAGGCATTGCACGATGCCGTGGTCGACGCCGATGTCGCGCACGTAGCGGTAGGTGGCGCGGACGTCCTCCTCCCGATCGTCGGGATTCCCGACGATGAAACCGCCGATGACGATGATCCCGGCCTCCCGGAGGGCCTTCACCACCTTGCCGGTGCGGCTCGATTGCTTGCTCTTCCCGAGCACCTTCAGATTCCTCTCGTCGCCGCTTTCGATCCCCAGGAAGACCATCTTCACGCCGCCTCGGGCCAGCATCTCGGCGAGCGAGAGATCCGCCGCGATCGGGAAGACGCTGGCCTGCATCACCAGGAACAGGTCGTTGAGCCTCTCCCGTTCGAACCGCAGGCAAAGCTCCTTGAGGCGCGGCCCGTCGAGCGTGACGTTGTCGTCCACGAAAAGGACCCCGCGGGCGCCGCGGCTCCGCGCGTCGTGCAGGTCGGCGACAATCCAGTCCTCCGGGTAGAGACGGAAGGTCTTGCCGTACATTCGCCGGATGCTGCAGAACCCGCACGGCATCGTGCAGCCCCGGCTCGTCTCGGCCACGTCGAAAGGCCGTCCCATCCACAGGAAATCGCCGCTGACCCGGCGGCTGCGATCGGGCCGGCGGATGTCGTCCAGCTCCAGCAGCGGCGCCGGCGGGTTGTGGTGGTACTCGCCGCTCTTCCGGTACGAAAGACCGGCGATGGCGTCGAGATCGCCCCGGGAGTCCAGCGTCTCGACCAGCGCGTTGAAGATCGCCTCGCCCTCCCCGCGGACGACGAAATCGAACAGGTCGCGATCGGGTCCGTCGCCGATCTCCTTCCACATGATGGTCGCATGGTAGCCGCCCAGGACGGTGGCGACGCCCGGCCTCAGCGCCTTGCTGAGGGCGGCCGTCTTGCGCGCCGACCCGATTTGGAAGGACATGGCCGATATCCCGACGAGGTCGGGCGAGAACTCCCGCAATTGGCGCTCCAGGGCCTGCGCGGCGCGGCGGCGGTGCTTCACCAGATCGAGGATTCGCACCTCGTGACGCTCCTCCAGGTTTCCGGCCAGGCAGCAGAGGCCGAGATTGGGAAGCTCCATCATGTGATCGAAGCAGGAGGCGGAATCGGGCATGGCGACGAGGAGGATTTTCATGGGCACGTTCCTTTCTTCCGGATTCGTGACAGGAGGCCGAGGACCCGGCGGACGCCCTCGTCGGTGACCGGGCCGCGCTCCGTTCCGCAGGCCTTTCCTCGGACATCCAGGAGGACGACGGCGGCGCCCGGCCCGGAGAGCGAATAGTCTCGGGCGAGGCGGCCCTCCCAATCGACGAGGAGGGAGATCTCCTTCGGGACGCTCTTCTGCAGGCGCTCGTTCACTTCGGTTTCCGTCTTCCGGCCGCGGACGTTGCGGGCGTCCACGGCCCGGAGGATTCGCAGAGGCCCGATGTTCTCTTTGACGATCTTCGTCTCCCAGCTCTTCATCCGCCGCATCTCGGGCGCCCGGCCGTAGAGAAGCAGGACCGGCTCGCCTCGATGCAGGCCCGGGCCGTCGGCGCGACCGAATTGATCCTTCAGGACGACTCCGGCCGGAGCGGCCTGCGAGATGCCGGCGCCCGCGAGCATCAGCGCAGCCGCCATCACGGCGCGCGGTCCGCCGAGTCCTTGCCTGGGTCTTGAAGGCGCGGGGCGGCCGAGCGGCCGGAACAGGATCAGGCAGAGAGGGAGGAGGACCAGCTCGCACGCCAGGCCGACGAGCAAGGTCAAGCCGGTGAGGAAGGCGAAATGCACCGATGGGAGGAAGGAGCTCAAGGTGCCCACCCAGAAGCCGACGGCCAGGATCAGCGTCGAAAAAACCACGGCGCGCCCGCAGCGATCCATCATAACCTCCAAAGCCGTTTCGTGGTCGCCGCTGCGCGCCATCTCCTCCCGGAACCCGGAGAGCAGGTGGATGGTGTTGTCATCGGTCATTCCGATCGTGATGCTGGCGATGACGGCGGTGGCTACCGAGAGTGGAATGCCGATCCACCCCATCAGCCCGTAGACGATCAAGACGGGCGCGCCGGTCGGAACGGCGCTCAGCAGTCCCAGCCGCAACGACCGGAACTGGATCGCCATGCAGGAGAGGATCACCAGGACCGCGGGCACCAAGCCGCGCACTTGATTGGCCACCAGCGACGTCGACATGTTGGAGAGGACGGCGAAGTTTCCGGTCAGGATCACCTCTCCCAGACCTTGCCGCTTGGCGGCGCGGCGGATCCGATCGAACAGCTTCTGGGAGGCCCCGGTATCCAGCGCCTGAGCCCGGGCGGAGAGCCGCAGGACCGGCGCCCGCTCGGACAGGAAGCGTGACAGCTCGGAAGGCGCCTGCTCTTTCAGGAAATCATGGATGTCGGCCAGGTCCTCCCGCGCCGTGGGGCCCTCCGGAAGGCGCGCGTAGGCGTCCTTCCCTTCATGGAAGGCGCGCCACACGCGTCGCGCCAGATCGGGATAGCCGGTGACCTGGCGGATCCCGGCAAAGCCGCGAATCTCCGATTCAAAACGGGAGACCTTCTCGAGCCCCGCGGCGTCCCCGGCGGTGATGCCGTGGATCAGGATCTCCAGCGAATTGACGCCGGTGAGCCGCTCGTCGATGAACCGGGTCGCGCGAGCCAGGGGGCTGGCCGGCCGCAGCGAGCCGATGAGATCGGTTTCCACTTTGATCCGGCCGACTCCGACCGACGAGGCGCCCAGGACCAGCAGACTGACGACAGCGAAGGGAAGCGGGTGGCGCGCGACCCCGGTGGCGATCCTCGCCAGGGCTCGTTCAAGCCTCCGGCGGCGCAGCGCCGGGACCAGCCTCGGCGAGAAGTCGGGGAGGATCGCAAGAAGAAGCGGGGCCAGCGTCATCGTCAGAAAATAGGAAATCATCACGCCGGCGGCGGTGAACACGCCGAACTCGCGCAGCGCCGGGACCGGAAAGAAGGCGAGGGAGCCGAAGCCGGCGGCGGTCGTGAAGGCGGCGTTGAAACAAGGAACCTTCGACAGTCCGAAAGCCCGGGCCAGGGACGCCTCCTGGGAAAGCCCCGCGGCCCTCGCCTTGAGGTGGTGATTGATCAGATGGATGGCCCCTTCCACGGAGACGACCAGGACGACCGGAGTGATCAGCGAGGTGACGGGGTTCAGAGGAAGGCCTACAGCGGAGTAGAGTCCCAGCGTCCAGAGAAGCGAAACCGCCACGACGCCGAGCGGAACGAGGACGCCCACGGGGTGGCGGTACAGCGCGAAGGTCGCCGCGGCCAGGATTCCGAGGATCAGAGGAGCGAAGACTCTCTGATCGTGCCGTATCGACTCGGCCACGTCGGCCTTCTCGACGGGAATTCCGGCCACGTGGACGGTCATCCGGCGCGGCGCGCTGGAAGCCAGCGCGCGGACCTGGCCGACGAGCCGGCTGCGGTAGTCGGAATCGGCTTCACTTCTCTCCACCTCGAGCAGGAGGGCGGCGGTGCGGGCGTCGTGGGAGACGAGCAGATTGCCGTAGAGGGGATGGGAGCCGAGATTCTTTCCCATTTCTTCCGCGGACATCGCCCCTGAAAGCACGCGGGCGTAGGGCGCGAACGCGACGGGCCCCAGCTCATCTCCGTCCAGGTCCTGGACGTTGGTGGGGGAGACCACGCGGCGGACGTGCGGGAGCTTGGACGCCTCCCGGGTGAGGCGATCGACGATCTGCAGCCCCTCCTGGGTGAAAAGCCCGGGAGAGTGAAGGGCCAGAACGATGACCTCGTCCGCTCCGAACGCGGCATTGAAATCGCGGAGATTCCGGAGGTCGTCCCCCTTGGAGGGAAGGATCGACTCGGCCCCCGGGTCGACGCGCAACGAAACGGCGCCGAAGGACAGCAGGACGGTGGCGAGCAGCAGGGTGAGGCCGGCGGCGGTGCGGTGGGCGACGAGGGTGGCGATCATGATCCGGGCTCCGGCAGCGTCTCGAACGCCCCGGAACGCGTGGCGGTGGAAAGATTCGCGGTGGAGAAGGATCGATCCCGGTCTACGGGATCTCTCCCGCGTAGATCCGAATCACCGTATCGAGGAACTTCAAGGCGTCGGCGCGGCCGCGCTGGAAGGAATTCCTGCCGATGATCGATCCGAACCCTCCGCCGTCGCGGACGGCGCGGACCTCTTCGAAGACGCGCTCGTCGTCGGCCCGCGCGCCGCCGGAAAAGATCACGATCCGCCGCCCGTCGAACGCGCTCTGGACGACGTGCCGGACGCGCTCGGCGAGCGATCCGATGGGGACCCGGTGTTTTTCATACACCTTCTTGGCCTCCGCCTGCTCGAGGTGCTCGGAGGGCAGCTTGACCTTGATGACGTGGGCCCCGAGCTGGGCCGCGATCTGGGCGGCGTAAGCCACCACGTCGATCCCGGTTTCCCCCTCCTTGCTGAGCTCCGAGCCCCGCGGGTAGGACCAGACGACGACCGCCAGGCCGGACTCCTTCGCCTCCTCGGCGAGCGACCTCAGCTGCTCGTACATCGTGCGGCTCTGTGACGAGCCGGGATAAATGGTGAAGCCGATCGCCGCGCATCCCAGGCGCAGGGCCTGCCTCACGCTGCCCGTGACGGCGGAGAGAGGATCCTTGTCGCTGTGGAGGACGTCGTGGTTGTTGGCCTTGAGAATGAGCGGAATCTCGCCGGCGTAGCGGGCGGCGCCCGCTTCCAGCGCCCCGAGCGGCGCGGCGTAGGCGTTGCAGCCCGCCTCCAGCGCCAGCTGGAAGTGATAGAGAGGGTTGTAGCCGGGGGGATTCGGGGCGAAGCTGCGCGCCGGACCGTGCTCGAAGCCCTGGTCGACCGGCAGGATCACGAGCCGGCCGGTGCCGCCCAGGCGTCCGTGATTGAGGATGCGGGCCAGGTTGGCCCGGGTGCCCGGATTGTCGCTCTCGTAAAAGCTCAGGATCTGGGAGATGCGGTCGGTCATCGGTGCCTCCGGGATGCCTCCGGACGGAATGCCCGTCATCATAACGGGAGGGGACTTTCAGGTCAACGCCGGGTCGAAACGGGAACCTGGCGCCCTCCGGGTCCGTATCTAGAGGACGGAGAGGCTGCGCGCGCCCGTGCGCGCGTGGGATGGACAAAACCACGCCACGTCAAAGAGGTTCGCCATGAAAAGGTTCGGGCTTCTGGCGCTGTCGATCCTTCTCCTCGGCTCGAGCCGGCTCACGGCCGGCGGGGAGATCTTCGGAAAGGTCACGACCACGGCAGGCCGCACCTACCGGGGCCCCATCCGCTGGGACCGCAACGAAGTTTCCTGGCAGAACGCCCTGGACGCGCAAAAAGAGAAGAAGGTCAGATCCCCGTCGCGCCACCATGATCTTCCTCCCATCGGCCGGGAGATCGCCGAGCTGATCCGCGTCGGCTCCTGGACGCACAGCCGCTTCTCCATCCCCTTCGGCCATCTCCGCGCCATCGAGCCGCTGGGCTCCGGGCGTGCGCTGCTCCGCCTCAAGAACGGCGAGGAATTCAAGGTTCGGGAGAGCGGCAGCGATCTGGGCGACGAGATGCGGGGCATCGAGATCCGGGACGGGAAGGCGGGCAGCGTGAAGCTGAAATGGGACCAGGTCGATCGGGTCGAATTCGAGCCGGACCCGCGGTCGGGCGGCGACGCCGACATGCTCTACGGGACCGTGGAGACGCGTCGCGGAGAGTACACCGGATTCATCGTCTGGGATCGTGACGAGGCACTGCGCTCGGACCTTCTCGACGGGGATGCCGGCGGCGATCGGCGCTCCATACCCTTCCGGGAGATTCGCGAGATACGGCGCCGCAGCTCGCGAAGCTGCGACGTCGTCCTGACGCGCGGAGAGACCGTCACGCTGAGCGGCACCAACGACGTCAACTCCGAAAACCGCGGGATCGAGATCGCGGTCGCCGGCCTGGGCACTGTCGAAGTGGGCTGGGGCCAGCTCAAGCGGGTCCTTTTCGCCGAGGCTCCGGCCGCGCCGCGCTACGAGAGCTTCAGCGGGGGGCAACCGATCCAGGGAACGGTCGTCACGCTGGGAGGGGAGTCGCACCGGGGGGACATCGTCTGGGACGACGACGAGGAGCGCAGCTGGGAAACCCTGGACGGGGAGGAAGACGGCGTGGAGTATTCGATTCCGTTCGAGAACATCCGATCGATCCAGAAGGTCTCGGAGCGCTCCGCCGAAGTGACCCTGTTCGGCGGCGAGGTTCTCGTTCTCGAGGGATCCAACGACGTCAGCTGGGAGAACAAGGGGATCCACGTGACGGAGCGCGGGCGCAAGATCACCGTCGGGTGGGACGATTTCGATCGAATCGAGCTCGGCAGGCCGGGGCCGGCGCCGGGCCGGCGCTCGGACCGCTGATCTCAGATCCAGCCTCTCCTGCGAAACAGCAGGAGCATGACGGCCACGACGGCGATCATGACCAGCAGGACGGCGGGATAGCCCCAGTACCAGTTCAGCTCCGGCATGTTCCAGGGGCTCACCGCGGTGTTGAAGTTCATGCCGTAGACGCCGACGATGAACGTGAGGGGGATGAAGATCGAGGCCAGCATCGTCAGGATCTTCATGATCTCGTTCAGCCGGTTGCTGACGCTGGAGAGGTAGACTTCCAGCATCCCTCCCGCGAGATCCCGGTAGGTCTCGAGCATGTCCATGATCTGGATGGTGTGGTCGTAACAGTCCCGCAGGTAGATCCGCGTCTCGCGCCGCACGAGCGGCGAGTCCTCCCGCATCAGCGCGTTGATCACCTCACGCTGCGGCCACACCGAGCGCCGCAAGTAGAGAAGATCGCGCTTGACGCGGTGGATTTCCTGCAGCGTCCGCCGGTTGGGATTCGACACCAGTTCCAGCTCCAGCTCCTCGACCCGCTCTCCGAGCATCTCGAGGACCGGAAACGCCCCGTCCACCAGGGCGTCGACCAGGGCATAGGCGAGGTAATCGGCCCCCATCTTCCGGATCCGCCCTTTCCCTTTGCGAATCCTCTCCCGGACCGGCTCGAAAGGATCGCCGGGCCACTCCTGAAGCGTCAGGACCCATCCTTTCCCTAAGAAGAGCGTGACTTGCTCCGACCGGAGGCCTTCCTTCAGGCTCACGTCCTTCATGACGATGAAACAATGGTCCTCGAACTCCTCGAGCTTCGGGCGCTGCCCCGTATTCAGGACGTCCTCCAAGGCGAGCGGGTGCAATCCGAAGCGGGTGCCCAATCGCTGGAGGAGATCCACGTCGTGGAGGCCGGTGACGTTGATCCAGGCGACCGCTCCGCTTTCCGGCGCCGGGAGCGGCCCCTCCACCGACTCGAGGCTGCGTTCCTTCACCTCGTCGGGGGTGTATTCGATCACGGTGATCTGCGGTTTTTCCGCCGGGGCCACGTCGGGAGGCCGAAGCGTTCCCGGAGAAGTCCCGGGCTTTTGGTAGCGCTTGTGGGGTCGGGTCATGGCGACAATCCCGGGCGCCGGCGCGATGCAGGGTCGGCCTTGCCGATTCCGGGATGAAGCAGACCACAAAGCGCCGGGGTTTTCAAATCGCTCCGCGCCGAAGGCCCTCATGGGGGCGCGCGGGAGCGGGCGGAGCGCCGCCGACCGCGTCGATCTACCGCATCGGCCCGATGGTCAAATCGCCGCTCCCCGTGCTGACGTCGATCCGGATGCGCGAGTCGCCTCGGCGGTAGCCGACGACCTGCTTGCGCTCGACGATCGCTTCCGCGTCGCGGTATTCCATCCGGATGTCGCCGCTGCCCTGGTCGGCGCGGGCCTCGAACGTCGCGTCCGCGGCAAGCCGGAGCGTCACGTCGCCGCTTCCGGTGTCGGCCGTCACCTTGGCCAGGCGCCCGCCTTCGCCCTCCAGGACGACATCGCCGGAGCCGGTGTCGGCCGCGAAGCTCTCGAGGTCGCTCGCTGAAATCCGGATGTCGCCCGATCCGGTGTCGGCCGAAATCTGCCGCACCTGCGACGAGCCGACCCGGACGTCGCCGGAGCCGACGTCGAACTTGAGCCGATCGCCCTGGAAGCTCGTGAGGGTGCAATTTCCGCTGCCGGTGTCACAGGAGAAGGAGCCGGAGAGATCGGCCGCCTTCACGTCGCCCGATCCGGTGTCGGCCGAGATCTCGCCTTTCAGATGATCCAGGTCGATGTCGCCCCCCGAGCTGTCGAAGCGGATCTTCCCCGCGATGCCGCTCGCGTGGAGGCGTCCCACGTCGTTGCGAAAGACGGCCTCCAGGGAGGGTGCCGAGGGAACTCGGATTTCAACGTCCGCGTACATCACGACCCCTTCGCTCCCCGAGATGCGGACTTTCCGCCCGTCGTATTTCGTGGTCGTGCTTCCGCCGCCGAACAGGCCGAGGAAGGAGCGGTCCGTCTTCTTGGGGTCGTAGCGGAGGGTGCCGTGCTCGTCGAGCGGATAGATCACTCGGAGCGTGGGGGTTCCGGCCTCGGAGACCCGCTCGAAACGGATCATGGCCGCGAGCGTGTCGCTTTCAGCGTGGACGGAGGCGACCGCCGTCACCTGGTCGCCTGCCCCGGGGACGATCCGCATCGCGCCGGCGAGGTTCTCGACCCGGAAACGGCCGGTGACGGACGCCGGAAGCTCCGCCTTGAGGATCCGCGTGGCCTCGGCCGCCCGAGCGGGCGAGGCGAGGGCCAGAACCGACAAGAAAGCAAGGGCGAGGGACGGGCTGCGCATGGGCTCCTCCTTGGATGAATGCCGCACTCATGAGTACGTGAGCCGGGCGTCGAAGGTTCCCGGAGGGTCGCCGGGTCGGGGAGAAAAGGGAGGCGGATTCGATGTGCTAACATGGGCAGCGAGCCGAGACCTGAACGCAACGGAGGCCGCCGTGGAATCCGCTCGAGAACTCGATCTTCTCTGCATCAACACGATTCGGACTCTGAGCATGGACGCCGTCGAGAAGGCCAAGTCGGGGCATCCCGGCCTTCCCATGGGCGCGGCGGCCATGGCCTACGTCCTCTGGACGCGCCACCTGCGCTACAACCCGGTGAATCCCTCCTGGCCCGGACGCGACCGCTTCGTCCTGTCCGCCGGGCATGGCTCGATGCTCCTTTATTCGCTGCTGCACCTGACCGGGTTCGACCTCCCGATGACGGAGATAATGCGTTTCCGGCAGTGGGAGAGTCGAACGCCGGGCCATCCCGAGTACGGAATGACTCCCGGAGTGGAGACCACGACCGGTCCCTTGGGGCAGGGATTCGGAGTCGGCGTGGGAATGGCGCTGGCGCAGCGCTACCTCGCGGCCCGCTTCAATCGCCCGGGACACCCGGTGGTCGATTACCGGATCTACGCGCTGGTCAGCGACGGAGACTTGATGGAGGGAGTCGCCTCCGAAGCGGCCTCGCTGGCGGGACATCTCAAGCTCGGGAACATGATCTATCTCTACGACCAGAACCACATCTCCCTGGACGGTCCGACCTCCAAGTCGTTCACCGAAGACGCCCAGAAGCGCTTCGAGGCCTACGGCTGGCAGACTCGCTCGATGGACGGCGACGATCTGGCGGCGGTCGACGCGGCGCTGGCGGAGGCGGCGGCGGAGAAAACGCGCCCCTCGCTGATCCTCGCCCGCACCCACATCGGCCATGGCAGCCCGCACAAGCAGGACACGGCGGAGGCCCACGGGTCGCCCCTGGGCGAGGAGGAGGTCCGCCTGACGAAAAAAGCGCTGGGCTGGCCCGAGGACGCCAGCTTCCTCGTCCCCCCGCCGGCCCTTGCCAAGTTTCGCGAGGCGGTGGCGCGCGGCGCCGCTCTCGAAGAGGAATGGGAGGCGGCGCGCCGCGGATACGAGAAGGCCTTCCCGGCCGAAGCGGCGGAGCTGGCGAGGATTCGTTCCGGGGAGCTTCCCCCGGGCTGGGACTCCGACCTTCCCCGGTTCGCCGCGGGGTCGAAACCGATGGCCACGCGGGAAGCTTCGGGACAGGTGATTACGGCGCTCTCCGGGAGGATCCCCGAGCTCCTGGGAGGATCGGCCGATCTGGGGGGATCGACCCTCACCTATTTGAAGGGAAGCCCCGAATTCTCCGCAACCGATTATTCGGGCCGCAGCCTCTGGTTCGGAGTCCGCGAGCATGCCATGGGCACCCTCCTGAACGGCATGGCGCTCTCGGGGCTCATCCCCTACGGGGGCACCTTCCTCATCTTCTCCGATTACATGAGGCCGTCGATCCGGCTGGCCGCGCTGATGGGAATCCGCACGATCTACGTGCTCACCCACGACAGCATCGGTCTCGGAGAGGATGGCCCCACGCATCAGCCGGTGGAGGTCCTGCCGGCGCTTCGCGCCATCCCGAACCTGGTCGTCATCCGCCCCGCCGACGCGACGGAGTCGGTGGCGGCCTGGAGAGTAGCCGTGACACGCAAGAACGGCCCCGTGGCGCTGCTTTTTTCCCGGCAGAAGCTTCCCGTCCTCGACCGCCCGGCCGTCTCACCGGGCACGGTGGAGCGGGGAGCCTACGTCCTCTCCGAAGCGCAAGGCGGGGACCCCCGGCTGATCCTGATGGCCTCGGGCTCGGAAGTTCCGCTGATCCTCGAATCCCAGAAGATCCTCCAGGCCGAGCCGCATTCGATTCCCACCCGGGTGGTGAGCTTTCCGAGCTGGCAGCTCTTCGAGGAGCAACCGCGAGCTTACCGGGAAAGCGTCCTTCCCCCCTTGCTCAAAGCGAGGCTCGCGGTGGAGGCCGCCGTGGGAATGGGCTGGGAGCGCTACGTGGGCCTGGACGGAGGCTTTCTCGGGATGACCGGGTTCGGAGCCTCGGCGCCGGCGGAGGAGCTGATGAAACAGTTCGGGTTCACGCCGGAAAACGTCGCGCGGCGCGCCCGGGAGATCGTCTTCAAGAAGGCGCCCGAAAGGGGATGAATCCGGAACCTTTGGCGCCCAACCTCCGTTCTTGAAGGGAAAGGGGGGCGACTGAAATGACGGTTTTGATTGGATTGCTGATCCTGGGGCTCCTGGCGCTTTTGGCCTTCCCGCTGCTTCTCGCCACGGCGGCGATTGTCCTGGCGGTGCATCTCCTGCTGCTGCCGTTCAAGATCCTCGGTCTGGGAGTGAAGGCGGGCCTGGGGCTGGCCGGCGCTCTCGTGAAGGGATGCTTTCTGATCGCCGGGATCCTCCTGGCGATCCTCGTCGCCATCGGACTGATCCCCTTGGTTCCCTTGCTTCTGCTCGGAATCGGGATCTACCTGCTTCTCAGGCCGTCGCGGGCGCCTCTTCATCCGGCGCGTTGAGCTCCTTGCGCTCCCGGCGCTTCGATTCCGCGCGCGCCCGGGGCGCCCCGGGGCCGTTTCAGAGCATCTTCCAAAGAAGATAAAGCGCCAGGACGACGAACAGCGGGGGAAGGAGAAGGATCCCGAGCAAGGATCCCACCGCCCCGAACCGGAGCCACCTCCCTTCCGAGCGCATTTTCAGAGCCGCCGACCTGTCCGAGGCGTCCGGGCTCACCCGCGCGCCGCACTCGGTGCAGAAGAAAGAGGCCCTGACGGGATTGCCGAGGAATTCGATCTTGCTCAGGACGTAGCCCCGCTCGTCGCCGCACCGCAGGCACCAAGCCTTTCCTTCCAAAGCCGGTTCGTTCGATTCGGGATCATCCAATCCGGAGTGTGACATCCATCCCTCGCCGTGCGGGCATCATAGCATGGGCCCGGAATCCACGACTCCGGGTTGGCCGCCTCACGGGGTCATGTTAGAGTGAGGCGAAAATGGTGCAGGCGCTCTTTCGAGCCGAAGCATGGCCGCGGCGCGAAGGAGTCTTTCGAAGAGGTCGGTCATCTCTCACAGAGGAGGAATCATGAGATCCTGGAAGTCCGTTTCCCTGGCCCTCGGCGTCGCGATCGCGATGGCCGTGACGTTCGCCGCGATTCCCGCGAGCGCCGAAGACACCGGCGTGTTCAAGAACTCCCGGGACATCAGCCGGGCGCAGCGGATCCTCGTGACCGAGGGTCTTCTGGCGCCCGACAGCTACACCGTCGGGGAGCTTGACGACGAGACCCGTCAAGCCCTTTCCAACTACCAGAGCGAGCATGCCTTGAACATGACGAGGACCCTCGACGACGAGACCTTCCAGACGCTGCTCGCCCACGAAGAGGAATTGAATCCGGATACCGTCGCGGTGCCTCTGGAGCCGGCGGAGACCGCCTACCAGCCGGAGCCCGAGCCGCCGGTTCAATACGCCAAGGCCCCGCCGGAGCCCGAGCCGACTCCCTCGACCGCCGAAGAGCGGGAGGCCCCCGCGGAACCCGAGCCCTCGTACGATGCGGATCGGACGATGCCGGCCACGGCAAGCCCTCTCCCGTTGCTGCTCCTGGGAGGCGCGGGGCTCGTCGGAAGCGGTCTCCTGATCCTTCGCCGCCGCAGCGCGTGATGGCGTGACGGCTCGACACGATGCCCGCCGTTGGACGGGCGTGATCCTGGTGCTTGCGGGTGCCGCCGCTTTCGCGGCGGCACTCGCGGGCTATGGAACCGAAAGAGCCTGGCAGCTTTCCCAGGACTCGCAGGATCCCCTCCTGCCGTCCGAAGCGGCGGGCCGGGCCGCGCCCCATGCGGGCGACGCTTTCGCCCGGCTGTCCATCCCGCGCATCGGCCTGAACGTGACGGTGATCGAGGGAACGCGGAAAAGGGACCTGCTCCGCGCCCCTGGGCATCTGGTCGGTTCGGCCGCCCCCGGCGATCCCGACAATTGCATCATCGCCGGCCACCGGGACATCCATTTTCGGCGGCTGGGACGCGTCGTGGTCGGAGATCTCATCGAGCTGGAGGCGGGGAACAAGAAGGTGAAGTACCGCGTCCAGACGGTGCGTGTCGTTCGATCCGGCGACACCAGCGTCCTGGCCGCCACGAAGGAGCCGATCCTGACCTTGATCACCTGCTACCCATTCCGCTACGTCGGCTCCGCTCCCCGGCGGTACGTCGTCCGCGCCGTGAGGACCGACGCTCCGGTGGCGGCGCTCTGATTTCCTCAGGGTCGCCCCGGTGAGCCTGAACCGCTTTCCCCCCCCTTCTCGTGATTCCCATCGAAGCCTGGCCGAGCGCGGCGACGCCGCCCCGTTGATCCTGGATCTCGGCGGCTGGAGCTATCGGTTTCGCGGGATGGACGCGATCTTGCGCCGGGATCTCGAAACCCGGTACGAGGCGTTCCTGGCTCCGGACCAGCCCGAAGCGTTCGAGGTGGACGTGCTCGACGGAAAAGCCGAGCAGTTCATTCCGGTCCCGGAGTCCGCCGCGCGCACCGCACACCCCCTGAGCCTGTTCTGGGAGGGCCCGGACTTGCTGCTGAGGTCCTACGGCTTCACCGGATGGATTTCGCCGGGTGAGGGCCGGGGCCAGATCGCCCTGGCCCGGGGCGGGTTCGAGAAGCCCGTCTGGTGCGTCGAGAATTTCCTTCGCGCCGGCCTCGCGTGGCGCGCGCTCGAGGAAGGCGGGATGCTCTTTCACGCGGCTTCCCTGATCCGCCGGGACCTCGCATTTCTGTTTTTGGGCGCTTCGGGCAGCGGCAAGTCGACCCTGGCGTCGATCGCCAGGGAAGGCCGGGTGGTCAGCGACGATCTGACTTTGGTAAGGAAGATGCCGGAGGGTTATCGGGTCGCCGGCACGCCGTTC
Organism: Candidatus Polarisedimenticolia bacterium; assembly: GCA_036004685.1. Taxonomy (NCBI): domain Bacteria; kingdom Pseudomonadati; phylum Acidobacteriota; class Candidatus Polarisedimenticolia; species Candidatus Polarisedimenticolia bacterium. The sequence continues at coordinate 29,530 of DASYRE010000032.1, forward strand.
CGCGGCACCTACGCGGGCGGCTTGCCGGTCAAGGGACTCTTTCCCATCGCGGGCGTCTACCGTATTCTCAAGGCGGAGCGCGAGCGGGTCGATGAGTGCCCGGCAAGGGAAGCGCTGGCGATTCTCCTGGCGAGTTGCCCGTTCGTCGTCGATCATCTCGCCACCCGCCCGGAGATCCTCGACCGGCTCGGCGCGTTCCAGGCTTCCCACCCCCTCGCGTACCTTCACTTCACGCTTCAGGGAGATTTCTGGAGCGTGCTGCCCCCGGGTTGACCTCTCTCCGGCGACGGGGTTTCCGCAGCCCCGGCCGGGGTCCGTGCTAAGATTCCCGCGTTTCCTCCACCGGCAGGAGGCCCGCGGTTGATTCAATCGTCAATGCCTCATGGATGCGATCCGTAGAATCCCCGCCGATCGATGGCAAGGCTCCGCCCGCCGGAGCGCTCCGGACACCATCGTGGTGGAGGAGCCGATGGAAGTCCGCCTCGGCGGATCGCCGGTGGCGGTGACGATGCGCACCCCGGGCCACGACTTCGAGCTGGCGGCCGGGTTCCTCTTCACGGAAGGCATCCTCTCCGGACCGGAGCAGATCGGCTCGATCGCCTATTGCTCGGACCGCCGCCAGCCGGAGCGGAACATCGTCGACGTCCTTCCGGCCGAGGGAGCGAAGCTGCCGGAGCAGGGATGGCAACGATCCTTCCCCGCGACCTCCTCCTGCGGGCTCTGCGGAAAGTCGAGCATCGAGGCGGTGCGACGCGTCGCCGGCCCACTGGACGATCCCGCCACGTTTCTCGCCGAAGCGATCCAGGATCTCCCCGAGCGGCTCCGGGCGGACCAGACCTTGTTCGCGGAGACCGGGGCGCTGCACGCCGCGGCGCTGTGCTCGCCCGACGGGTCGCCGGTGCTCCTGCGGGAAGACATCGGCAGGCACAACGCCGTGGACAAGGTGATCGGCTCACTGTTCCTCGCGGGAAAGCTTCCGCTGCGAGGACAGATCCTCTTCGTGAGCGGCCGGGCCTCGTTTGAAATCGTCCAGAAAGCGCTCATGGCGCGCATCCCCGCGGTCGCGGCGGTTTCGGGGGTCTCGAGCCTGGCCGCCGAGCTGGCTGCCGATTCCGGGATGGCCTTGATCGGTTTTCTGCGCGGCCGGTCCATGCAGGTCTACGCGGGGGGAGATCGGATTCGGGAGTCTTGATGGCGAACCGGAGCGCGGCGTTGCTCGGCCTTTATTACTTTTCGTTCTTCGCCGCAGCGGGGATCTACGTTCCTTACCTGGGACTGTACACTCGCGGGCTGGGATTCGCTTCGCTGCAGATCGGATTCATCGCCGCGCTGACTCCGCTCAGCAAGATCCTCTTTCCTCCGGTCTGGGGAGCGATCGCCGACCGCACGGGTAGCCGGAAAAGCTTGATCCTGCTGACCACCGCGCTGTCGGTGGCGGCGTTCTCGCTCCTCTTCGTCGCCCACGGGTTCGCGGCCGTCTCCCTGGCCTTCCTGGCCTACGCTTTCTTCCATGCCCCCATCCTCGCGTTGAGCGAAACGCTGGTCCTCGAGGAGTCGGCTCGAAGCGGCTTCCTGTACGGGCGGATTCGGGTCTGGGGCTCGCTGGGGTACCTCCTGGCGGCTCTGATACTCGGCAAGGTGCTCGATCTCACTTCCCTCGAGACCTTCGTGACGGCCTTCGTGGCGGTCAGCTTGCTCCAGCTCGGCGCGGCGCTGGGTCTCCCGGCGGCTGCGGCGCCCCGGGCGCAGCGGACGGCGCGCGGGATTCTGGAGCAGCTGCGGCGAAAGGATGTCGTGGCATTCCTTGTCGCGTGCACCCTGATGGAAGTCAGCCACAGCGGGTACAACGGCTTTTTTTCGATTCACCTCTCGGAGAACGGCTACAGCAAGAGCGCCATCGGCCCCCTGGTGGCGCTTCCCGTCTTCTGCGAGATCGCGGCCATGATGGTGGCCGACGGGTGGATGCGGCGGTGGGGCAGCCGCTGGATGATGAGCTTGGCCTTCGGCGCGGCGGTCATCCGGTGGAGCGTGCTCGCCCTGACCACCGCCTGGGTTCCGATCGCGCTCTCCCAGACTTTGCACGCCCTGACGTATGGCTTCTTTCACGTGACGGCCGTGCACGCGGCCCGCGGCTTCTTTCCGGCTCATCTTCAAGCCAGCGCCCAGAGCCTTTACATCGGCCTGACCTACGGAGTCGGAGGAGCCGTCGGCTTGCTGGCGGCGGGACATCTCTACGATGCGTGGGGAGGCAGGGTCCTTTTCCTGATTTGCGCGGGTGTGGCGCTCCTGGGTCTTCCTCTGGTCTTGCGGCGCAACCGGCCGGAGGAGCGGCCGAGCTGCCCGACCGGAGCCTTGACGGACGCCAGACTCGGCTGAAACGGCGAAGCCCCTTCAACCGCCGGAGCGGGGAAGGGGCTTCGCGTCACAAGAGCCGGAGCCGGCCGGAGGAATTAGCTCGTCAGCACCTTGATCTTCCGCGGTTTCGCCTCCTCGACTTTGGGTAGCGTGATCTGGAGCACGCCGTCAAGGTACTCCGCCTTGATGCGCCCGGTGTCCACCGACATGGGGAGGGTGAAGGACCTCGAGAACGTGCCGTAGTAGCGCTCGGAGCGGTAGGAATTGTCCGACTTCATCTCCTTCTCGCGCTTTCTCTCCCCTCGCAGGCTGAGAACATTGTTCTCGACCTGGATGTCGATGTCGTTGCGATCGATGCCCGGCAGCTCCGCCTTCACCACGATGTTGTCCCCCTCCTCGTAGATGTCGCACAGGGGAGCCCATGCTTGCATCGTCTCCTCGCCTCCGAAGCGAGAGTGGGTGGTGTCGGTGAAGATTCGGTTGATTCTTTCCTGGAGCGCTTGAAAATCGTCGGCGAAGGGCTGGAACCTCACAAGAGTCATCGTCGGCCTCCTAAGTTGTCTGTTGATACCCCAATTTCGTCGCCTAATATAGTATATGAGCGTACTATTGTCAAGTATTATGCATGATTTTATTAAATATATATAACTTGCTTATTTTACATTCGTTAGGCCATAGATCGGAATCGTACAGAGCGAGTTTTTAGCCGCATCGAATGGGTTTGGATGGCCGTTTCTGCGCCTTTAAATCGACCAGGAGTCTCATACAGTCCGGGGTGAACCAGGGAAGAAGGAGCGGAAGCCTTGGGCTGCTCGAGGGGTCGAAGGCCGTATAATCAGGGCTGAACAGCGCCCCAGAAAGGAAATGCCGTGTCCGTTCCCGCAAATCGATCGATCGAGATCTTCCCGAATCCCCGGGCCGGAAGGGAGTACGAGATCAGCTTTGACTGCCCGGAGTTCACCTGTCTGTGTCCTCGGACGGGCCAGCCCGATTTCGCCACCATCCGCATCCTCTACGTTCCTGAAATGCATTGCATCGAGCTCAAGTCCCTCAAGCTCTACCTTTGGTCCTACCGCGGCGAGGGCGCTTTCCACGAGGACGTCGTGAACCGCATCCTCGACGATCTGGTCGCGGCGTGCCGCCCGCGCCGAATGAAGGTGGTCGGCGACTTCCTCGTGAGGGGCGGGATCCACACCATCGTCGCCGCTTCCTATCCCGATCGGTGAGCTCCACGCCACCGCCGATCCGTCACGCGCGCCGGCCCGGCGATCGATGGAGGCGCCTCGCTCTGGGTCTCCTCCTCTGCCTTCCCTGCGCCGCGCCGGCGATGCCGGCGTCCCCGACGGAAGAGCCTCTCCTCGTCAAGGCGGGGGCCGTGATCGATGGGACGGATCGGCCTCCCCTGCGAAACGCCTGGGTGCTGATTCAAGGCGGCTCGATCGTGTCCGTCGGCAAGCCGGGAAGCTTCCCCGTTCCCTCTCAAGTTGCCGTGCTTCGAGCTCCTGGATGCACCCTGCTCCCGGGCTTGATCGACGCCCACGTCCACCTGGTCGCGAGCGGGATCGTCGGGTACACCTTCCTCCGACCCCAGCCCCGCGGCCATGAAGTCTTCCTCCGCAACCTGAGAGCCGAGCTTCTGGGCGGGGTCACGCTGGTCCGGGACCTTCACATGAGCGTGTCGATCGCCCATCGGCTGGAGGACGCGCTCCGTGAGGATCCAGCGTCTGGAGCGAGGTTCATCTACGCCGGGCCTGTCCTGACGGTCCCGGGAGGGTATCGAACCAGCTTCGATGCCCCGATCGCCAGCGCCGAGGAAGGACGTCAATGGGTCGAGCAGCTGGCGCGCGAGGGGGCGGGGGTCATCAAGGTGGCGGTGACCAGCCGGGGGTTGGGAAGGGTGGGGGTTTCGTTCGTTCCGATCGATGCCGACATCCTTCAGGCGATCGTCGACGAAGCGCACCGGAGGGGCCTTCCGGTGGCGGCCCACGTCGCCGGAGCCACGGCCGCCGACCTTCGCGAAGCAGTGGAAGCCGGAGTGGACAGCCTCGAGCACATGCCCGGCGAGTCCGGCCCGCTCGACCCGCCCGATCTTTTCTATAGCACCTCAGGCCTCCTGCCGGACATCCTTCGAAAGGGGATCACCATCGTGCCCACCCTGTCCGTGGTGGCCGGGGAGGACTTCGGCCCGACACTTCCCGATTTGCTGGACGATCCGGCGCTGCTCCTGAAGCTGAGTCCGGACCAGCGCGAGATCCTGCGGGAGAATCGCGGCGATTTCGCGCGGAGTCCCGATCGCCAGGCGATCGCCTCCGCCGGCAAGCAGAGGATGGCCCTCTACCTCGAGGAGGTCCGCCGGTTGCACCAAGCCGGCGTCCGGCTGGGGGCGGGCTCGGACGCCGGGAGCGGAATGACCTTCCACGGGAACCTTTTCACGGAGATTCAGTACTTGCATGAGGGGGGGCTGACGCCGCTGGAGGCGATCCAGGCGGCGACCCGGGGCAACGCCGACCTGCTCCGCGTGTCGAGACTTCAGGGAACGGTGGAGCCCGGCAAGCGCGCCGACCTTCTGCTCGTCCGCGGTGATCCGCTCCGGGATCTCGCCGCGCTGCGCCGCGTCGAGAAGGTGATCATCGCCGGCCGGATCGTGGACGTCCGCGGCCTTTTGAAGGGCGCGGTCAGGAATGAGCGAAAGAAAAAGCGGGCAGCGCCGTCACCGCCTTGAGCCGTCGCGCCCGGTCCTCGCGGATCGGCGGATGACTCGGGCCGGCGCGGAAGCGGCCGATCGCGGCTTACTCCACCACGATCTTGCCGTTCTCCGACCAGTGCTTGATCCCCCAGAACTTGGTGCACCGGATCTCGTACTCCCCTTCGCTGGTGGCGGCGAATTCCACGTAGACGGGACGCTCCGGGGTGGCTTTCCCTTTCACGTTGAGCGCCGGGATTTTCACCCCGTACGTCCCGTCCTTCACCTTGAACGTCAGGCGGACGAGATCGCCGCGCCGGACGCGGATGACGTCGGGCGAGAGCTTCCCCTCGATGGCCACGATGGTGATGTTCTTGACCTTGCTCGCGGGGCGCGTCACGGAGGCGGGCTTCGCCTGGGGACTCCTGCCGGGGCTGGGAGTTGCCGCGGCCCCGCCGAGGCCGAAGCTGACGCAAAGGAGGGCGAGCACGGAACGAAGAGTGGGCTTCATGCGGTCTCCTTCCGGCGGACTTGCGCCGGGCAGTCTCGGGCGAATATGAGGCCGGGACCCGGGTATGCAAGGAGTTTACGAAATCGATATTCCGGAGGGAGGAACGCCCCGGGCGGGCCGGTTCGCCCGTCCGCGGGCTGGACGTCCGGCGAGTATAATCCCACGTTGCCTTGACGCGTCCTCGCGGAGCGATATGACCGCGGCTTCCAAATCGGCGCAGCGATCGAACGGGAAGGGGGCTCCTTCGCCCAGACCACGGCGGGGGGCGGGGAAGAGGCTTCTGCTGAGGCTTCTCTTCGTGATGCTCGGGACCGCCGGCGTTACCCTGGCGCTGATCTTCCTGGACGTGACGCGACGATTCGAGGCGCGACAGGCCCAGTTCCCCTCCCGCCTCTATTCGGACAGTCTCAAGCTGACGGTCGACTCGGAGGTGCCCGCGTACTCGCTGCTCTCCCGCCTGACCCGTCTCGGATACAGAAAAGTGGCCGGCCAGCCGTCGAAACCCGGCGAATTCCTCTGGGCCGACAAGGAGCTGCGCATCTTCCTGCGGGAGTTCGAGTATCCGGAGGGTAGATTCGCGGGCGATCGGGTGCGGATTCAATTTCGCGGGAACCGGATCCGGAGAGTCACCAGTCTCAACACCGGGCGGCGCCTGGACACGGCCCGCATCGAGCCGGAGCTGATCGCCACCTTCTACAGCGACGTTCAGGAGGAGAGGACCTGGTACTCCTTGAATCAGTTTCCGGACGAGCTGCGGCGAGCCGTCCTGTCGGTCGAAGACCGGAACTTCTACCACCATCCCGGCATCGATCCGCGGGGGACGGCGCGCGCGCTGTGGATCGACCTCGGGCGCCGCGCCGCCGTGCAAGGGGGGAGCACCGTCACGCAGCAGCTCGCGAAGAACCTGTACGCGAACCGGAAGCGGGATCTGACGCGCAAGCTGCTGGAGAGCGTGGCCGCGGTGATGCTGGAGGCGCGCTACACGAAGAATCAGATCCTGGAAGCCTATTTGAACGAGGTCTACATGGGACAGCGAGGGCCGGTCGCAATCAGCGGGATGGGGGAGGCCTCCCGGTTCTATTTCCGGAAGAGGCCGTCGGAGCTCGTCCTGCATGAGTCGGCCCTGCTCGCCGGGATCATCAGCAGTCCCGGTCTTTACAATCCGTATCGCCATCCTCAGGCGGCGCTTTCCCGGAGAAACCGGGTTCTCAATTCCATGGTGGAGACGGGGGACCTCTCCCGGAAGGTCGCCGCCGTCGTCAAGACGACGGATCTTGGCGTGACGCGCCAGCGGCCGGGGAACTATCGCGCGCCTTATCTCGTCGATTTCCTCGAAGAGGAAGCTCGGAAGGGATTTCCCGATTCCCCGCCTTCCGGGGCCGGCCTGCGGATCTTCTCGACCGTCGATCCCGACCTCCAGGAGCGGGCGGAGGAGACGCTGGGCGCGGGGCTGGACCGTCTGGAGCGCGGCTACCCCGTCCTGCAAAAGAACCCCAAGGGGACCTTGCAAGGCTCACTCGTCGCCCTTCGTCCTTCGGACGGCTCGATTCTCGCCCTGGTCGGAGGACGCGACTACCGGAAGAGTCAGTTCAATCGAACCTATCAGGCCCGGCGGCAGCCGGGATCGCTGTTCAAGCCGTTCGTGTATCTCGCTGGCTTCGACCGCGCGCAATACGATCCGGGGTTCAGCTTCACCGCCGCGACGCCGCTCGAAGACACTCCGCTTACCCTCGTCTCGGGCGGAAAGCCGTACTCGCCGCAGAATTACGACCGCGAATTTCGGGGCGTGGTCACCGTCCGGCAGGCTCTCGAGAACTCGCTCAACGTGGCCACGATTCGCGCGGCGACCTTCGTCGGCCTGGAGCACGTGATCACGGTCGCGCGCCGCTGCGGGATCGAAAGCCCCCTTCCCAAGGTCCCTTCCCTGGCGCTGGGGGCCGCCGAAGTCACTCCTCTCGAGATTGCCGCCGCTTATGCCACCATCGCCTCCGGAGGGATACGGAATTCCGTGCGCGCCATCCGCAGCGTCACCGATCGCCGGGGCCGAGCGGTCGAGCCCGAGACCCCTCCGGCGACGCGGATCCTGTCGCCTCAAGCCGCGTACCTGCTGACGGACATTCTCCGGGGAGTCGTGCTGCGCGGAACCGCCGCCTCCGCCGCGGACCTGGGGCTGTCGGGAGTCGCCGCCGGCAAGACCGGCACCACCGACGATCTTCGCGACGCGTGGTTCGTCGGTTTCAGCGACGATCTGCTCGTGCTGGTGTGGGTGGGGTACGACGACAATCGGGCGCTTGGGCTCACGGGAGCCCAGGCGGCGCTCCCGATCTGGGTCGATTTCATGATGGGAACCGGACGCGTCGCCACCCAGGAGTTTCCGGAGCCCGAAGGGATGATCCGCGAGAAGGTCGATCCGACCACCGGCCAGCTGGCCACCTGGCGGTGTCCGGAAAAGATCGAGGAATTGTTCATCGCGGGAACGGAGCCGACCACGCGGTGCGAGACGCACAGCCATTGGCGATGGTGGTGGAGCTCGGAGCCTGAGAAACCGGACGACGGCGAGTAAGGGATCCGGCGCAGTTTCAGAGATCGCGGAAGGTGATCAGCTCGATGCCGTAGCTTTCGACGGCTTTCCGGGTTTCGGGATCGGTGAGAAGATTGAGCTCCCGCTGGCGGTCCTCGCCGGCGAACCCCTTGCTGCCGGCCCCCCGCAGCCCCGGCTGCACCATGACCTCCGTGGCGCCCTCGGGCAGTTTCGCCAGCATGTCCGCGAACCGATCGAAGTGGATCCCCCCCGTCAGGGAAGTTCCCCGGAAGTGCTCCGTCGTGGAATACCCTTCGGCCGCGAGGATCTCGGCGGCCCGAGGCACCAGGCCCTGACATCGGACCATCTCCCAGTAGACCTGGGAAGAGAGCACCCCGGGGGCGGGGACCGGCTCCCGCGGGAGCCTGACCCGGGTGAGGCCGTGACGGCGCCCCGCCCAGCAAAGCGCGGCCATGACGCGAGGATAGAGATGGACATGATCGTGCGAGTCGAGATGGGTGGGCTCGATTCCGGCGTCGCGCACCCGGCGGATTTGCAGGTCGAACTCGGTCTGGATCTCCTCCGGATCGATTCTCCCCTCCATCAGGCGGCGGCGGGCTTCCTCCTTACCGAAGAATTGTCCGTGGCGGGCAGACAGCGTCCTGGGGTGCGAGAGGATGGCGGAGCCTTCGGTGAGATTCAGGTGGACGCCCATCCCGAGGCGCGGCGACTCCCGCGCCCAGGCGGCGATCGTCTCGAGCAGCAGACTGTTGGCGAGAACCGACGTGCTGGTGACGATCCCCTTGCGGTGGGCCTCGAGAATCCCGCGGCTCCGCGGCTCGTCGATGCCCATCGCATCAGCGTTGATGATGACCCGTCGTTTCATCCGCTCGCGGTTCTCCGTCGCGAATCGGTCGATTTCTTGCCGGATTATACCCGCACGCCCATCCCTCGCAAGCGCCCGGGCGCGCTAGCGCCCCCGAAAGAAGAGAGCCCAGGTGGAATCCACCAGGGTGTGCGCGAGGGCGGGAGCCATCAGGGTTCCTCCGAGGCGGTAGACCGTGCCATAGACGGTCCCCGCCGCCGTGGCCAGCAGCAGATAGCGCCAGTCCGGAGAGCCGCCGTTATTCAGATGGGCTCCGCCGAAGAGGATCGCCGCGAGCCCGACGGAGAGCCAGGGCCTTCCGGTCCATCGCCCCAGGAGGTTCTGCAGAAGGCCCCGGAACAGAAGCTCCTCGGGAACCCCCGTGGCCAGGAATATCGCGAGCACTTTCCCCGCGCAAGGGAGGGCGGCGGGAAGCCGGTGGATCGGATGCAGAAATCCCGTCGCGAGGCCGAACGCGAGGGCGATCGGCGCGAAGATCAGGAAGGCGAGGGTCGCCAGCGCCGCGTCCCGGCGCCGGACGACGAACGTGTATCCGACGTCCCCCATGCCGCGCTGGACGACGAACAGGAACACCGCCAGGGAAACGCCCAGGATCCCGAACAGGAAGTAGCCGGGCTGTCCCGGAGGCCACGGCCATAGGGGGCCGAGCCACCGGAGCTCGAGGGGAAGCCAGATCAGCAGCAGCGCCGCTCCCTCCCGCCAGGAGACCTGACCCCGCGCCCCGGCTCCGATCAGGACGAGAAGGGGAAGGTTGACGTAGAGGGCCAGCTTCAGGAAGCCGGCGAGCGAGAAGCAACCCAGCGGAAAGGCATAGACAAGGTAGGGGAGCAGGAAGGCTTGCGCGGTCAGGAGCAGGCGTGTGCGGGAGTCGGCGACGAAGCCCGAAACCAGGCGGACGAAATCGGCGCGCGCGAACGCGAAGTAGGCGCCGAGAAGGAGGAAGATTGCGGGAAGTCCCAGGGCCATCTCCCGAGCGCCCAGGCTCCGGAGGTGACCGGCATAGGCCGTCGCGAGGAGGATCAGGAGCGACGGCACAAGGACGGCGGCGAGACTTTTCATGGCGGGTCTCCCGAGCGTAAAAGGCGGAGCTTTCATACGCGAGACGGATCGGCGGGTCAACGCCGGCACCCGGAGGATAATGTTTTCGTCAGGGTCTTGCGCGGCTTGAACGGAGCGGGACGCATCGGTTAGACTTTTTCTCGGGAGATTCTTCATGAGTCCTGAAACGGCCGAACCCAAGCTCTTCACGGTCCAGGAGGCGCAGCATGCCCTCGACGAAGTCCGCCCGCTGGTGGGGAGGATGCTCCGCGCCTTCGCCGAGATCCGCGAGGAGATCGAGACGGCCTCCCGCTCGGTCGGACTCAAGCCCGGCGATCCGGAGCTGGCCCGCCACCTGGAGATTCGGGGAATTGCTCCGCGCCTCCTCAAGGAGATCAACCGGATGATTCAGGACATCCAGGCCCACGGCTGCGTGGTCAACGGCCCCGAGGCCGGCCTGATCGATTTCCCGTGCCTGATGGGAAGCGAGATCGTCTTCCTCTGCTGGAAATATGGAGAGCCGAGGATCGCCCACTGGCATCGCATTCCGGACGGTTTCGCGGGACGCCGGTCCTTGCTGGACGACGAGACCCGTCCGGACGGCAACGCCCCGGTTCACTGAGCCGCCCGTAGCCTTCGCGCCCGCCACGGATCGTTGAGCTCTCAGGCCGAACCTGGAGGAACCCATCGACATTTCCGGTCTCGCCGGCGACGGGATTGGGCTCGGACTCGCCATCGCCGCTCCGATAGGACCGGTCAATCTGGAGATCATCCGGAGGGGCCTTCGCGGCGGGTCGTTGCCGGCCTTCCTGGTCGGCCTCGGATCGACCGCCGCCGATCTCTTCTACGTGCTCCTCGTCTACGTGGGCGTGGCCCCTCTCATCCAGCACCCTCTCTTCCGGATTCCGCTGGACGGCGCCGCCGCCGTCGTGCTCGGGATGCTGGCGTGGGGCGGCCTGCAGGAAGCGCGCCGGCCGGCCTCCGGCCTGTCGGGCGGTGGCGCGCCGCCGGTCTCGGCGCGCCGCGGAGCCCTGGCATCGGGTTTCTTGATCACTCTTTCCAATCCGATGACTATCGTCTTCTATTTCTCGCTTTTCGGGGGAGCGGTGGCGAGGCTCCACGAGGCCCCGCGCAGCGTCCATTTCTTGTACGTGATCTTCGTGATGACGGGGTGCGTGCTCTGGTCCGCTTTCCTCGCGATCGCGCTGGGATGGGGGAAGGGAAGGCTCAGTCCGCGAGCCGTCAGGGCCGTGGGCGTTGTCTCGACGCTGGCGCTCGTCTACTTCGCGGCGCATTTCCTGTTCGACGGACTCCTCGAGATCCGCGCTCTTCTGAGCGGAGCTGGCCGCGCCGCTTAACGGCGGGCTCGGCTCCGATGCCGGCGGCGCCGGGGCTGGCGTTCGCGCCCGGGCCCGGCCGGGGCTTCGGAAGGCGTTTCCCGATGCTTTGCAGCTCCCGGACCTTCGGGAAGAGAGTCCAAGTCGACCGGCGGGCGGTCCAGGTGCGCCTGGAGAAGAACCGCCATCATGGTGCGGGCGTCTTCGCGATTGAGAATCTGGGCGGCGACTGGCTCGTATTCCAGCAGCTCCTCGGGGGGGACTCGGGAAGATTCCTCCTTCAGCCGCGCGAGCAGGTGCTCAACCTTCTTCATGGTGACCTCCGCGTCGGACGGAAAATCGCGCTCGATGGCATCGAGGTCGTTCACCTTCACGAGCTTGTTGAAGTTGACGAGATCGTGGGCCGAAACGAGGGAGATGGCCTTGCCCGATTTCCCGATCCGTCCCGTCCGCCCGGCCCGATGCACGTACTGGTCGGGCGAGCTGGGGGACGAAAAGATGAAGACGTGGGAGAGATTCTCGATGTCGATGCCTCGCGCGGCGACATCCGTCGCCACGAGGTGGCGAAGCTCGCCGCGCCGGAAGCCGGCCATCACCTTCTCCCGGCGGCTCTGGGAAAGGTCGCTGGAGAGCATCGCGACGGGCAGTCCCTTGTGGCCCAGGAAATTCGCCACGACCCGAGTTTCCTCCCGCGTATTGCAGAAAATCATGGAAGAGGCGGGGTCCTCGTATTCGATCAGCTTGTAGAGGTTCCGCTCCTTGTTCATCCGGTTGGTGATGTAGTACTCGTGCGAGACCTCGCGCACGTAGACATAGTCCTCGCTCAGAAGCACCTTCTCCGGTTCGACGAGATAGCGGTAGGCAATCACTTCGATGCTGCGGGGAATGGTCGCTGAAAACAGGAGGGTCTGGCGTTTCGGCGGAAGGTGATCCAAGATCTGCCTCATCTCCTTCTCGAACCCCATGTCGAGCATGAGATCGGCCTCGTCGAGCACCAGAACTCTCAGGCGATCGAAGTTCAGCGTTCCCCGCCGGAGATGATCGAGAATGCGTCCCGGGGTGCCGACCACGGCGTGCACGCCCCGCCGCATCTCCTCGAGTTGCTGCTCGATCGGCTTGCCGCCGTAGATTCGGACGCAGCGAATCCCCCGCCCGGCGCCAATGCGTCCTACTTCATCGGCAACCTGGAGCGTGAGCTCCCGGGCCGGCGTCAAAATCAGCGCTTGAACCGAGACGTCCGTGGGGTCCACCACCTCGGCGATGCGGATTCCGAAGGCGGCGGTCTTGCCGGTTCCCGTCCTGGACTGAACGATGAGGTCCTTTCCCGCCATGGCGCGAGGGATCGTCAAGGACTGGACCTCCGTGGGCTCCGTGTAGCCTATCTCCGCCAGCGCGGCGAGCACCTCGGGACGCAGACCGAAATTCTTGAAGCCGGAGGAGGGACCGACTTCCTGGGCGGGTGATCGGGTGGGCGTGCTATCCATCGATCCTTCCATGAACTGCGTTCACGCTTTTCCGGCAGGGCGGGGCCGGAACCAGCAAGCCAAGGATATATGATAGCAAAATAGAGAGTTGACGTAGCGGAGGCGAAGCCATCAGGCTCGCATGCGGCTGCTGCATTCAAGAAGCAGCAAAGATTTTGCCTTGTTGACCCGACGGCGTATGCGTCGAATACTTGACACAGGAGGGGGGAAGGAAATCCCTCTCCACCGCCCCCCCTAAAAGACGGATGGGAGGGGAGGCGGGCGATCCCCCCCTAAGGCCGCGCGGGATTTCCCGCGCGGTCGCTTATTGGGCCCCTTTTTCGAGCAAGTCCGTCAATTCCTCCATCGCCTCCACGACACGCGGAGCGGGGCGCTCCATGGCCTCGCTCACCGTCGCGACTCTTCCGTAGCGGACCGCCTCCATCTCGCGCCAGCCCGGTTTTTCCCTCAAGCTTTGAAGGAACGCTGCGTTTTGCGAAGAGGCGAGAATCCAGCGGGGATTGCGAATCATCAGCGTCTCGAGATCGAAGGTGGGCCATTCCGTCGGAGCGTCGGAAGTGATCGAATCGCATCCGCACCGTCGCAGAGCGTCGTCGAGAAAGGTCCCGTGACCGGGCACGACGATGGGATCGTTCCAAACCAAGAAGAGCACTCTGGTTCTCGGCCTTTGGCGGGCGCGCGCCTCAAGGCGGGCGAGGCGGCGAACGAGCTCGGCGTGCAGGGTTCGCGCCCGGTCGGGCGCATCGAGGATCCACCCCAGGGGAATCAGCGAGGCGAGCATGCTGTCGAGGTCCGGCGTGTCCAGGAAATAGACCGGAAGGTGAAGAGAGTCGGCCCGGGCAATCGTCGAGGCGTCGTTTCCCGACGTGGTGGCGATTAGGAGATCGGGATCGAGGCTCATGATCGTCTCCCAGCTCGGGTTTACCATCCCCCCGATGCGGGCCTTACGGAGGGCCGCGGGAGGCTGATTGCAGAAGTCGGTGACGCCGACGACCCGATCGCCGCGGCCCAGCGCGAACAAAGTCTCGGTCACGCTGGGAGCCATCGAGACGATCCGAGATACGGGAGAGGGAATCCTGACCGGGCGGCCGATTCCGTCGCGCACCAGCTTCTCCGGGCGTGGGGCCGGAAGATCGCCGGCCTGGCCGGAAGCGGGGGCCAGAAAGAGCATCAGGGAGAGGGCGAAAAGCGGCAACCGGGCGGAGCGCGGATGGGGCCGGGCGCAGCGCGGTGGAAGGACCCTCAACAACGGAGGTAGCGCCGGATATCGGGGAGCTCGGCGTCGAGCGGAAGCCCGCGAATCGGGTCGGCCATCGCCGCTTCGATTCCGCCGAGAAGAACCCGGGTGATCTCGCCGGGCTTGCCGTCGCCGACGCGGTGTCCGGCCACGCTGATGATGGGCATCACGAACGCGCCGGTGCCGGTCATGAAGACTTCCCGATCCTCGCCGATCAGATCCAGTGGCAGGATCGTGCCCGATTCCTCAACCGTGTATCCCTTCGCCCGCGCGATTTCCAGGGTGACCAGCCGCGTGATCCCGTTCAAGCAGAAATCGCTCTTCGGCGTCAGCACGTTCACGCGGGAGGGATCCGACTTCCAGCCCTCGCTCTTAACGACAAGGAAGAGGTTGTCCACGGTCGCTTCGGCCACGAATCCATCCTGAGTCAGCATGATGCATTCGGGATCGCCGCTTGCCGCGCAGCCTTCGCGCAAGGCCAGCACGTTGTTCAGGTAGTTGTTGCTCTTGATTCGCGGATCCAGAATCGTCGAGTCCGGTCTGCGGATGACGCGGGAGATGCCGAGGGAGATGCCTTTTTCGTAAGCGTCTCGCGGATAAAGGCGAATCGTGCTGACCAGGGCGAAAAGCGTCGGCGCGACGCATTTTCTCGGGTTGATTCCGAGATCACCCAGTCCGCGCGTGACGACCAGCCGAATGTAGGAGTTGTCGGTCGGCTGAAAGGCGACTTCGCGAGCCGTCTGCAGGAGATGCGTCGCGAGCTCGGTCCGATCGTAGGGGACGTGAATGCCGAGCTCTCCGGCGGAGCGCCAGAAGCGGTCAAAATGCTCCCGCAGAAGGAATACCTGCCGGTTCCTGATCAGGATTCCCTCGAAGCACGCGTCTCCATACAGCACCGCGTGATCCAGCAGCGGCAGGCCAATCTCGTCCAGGCTGAAGATACCGTGCCGGCGCTCCCATGCGCCTCGAGTCTCCTTCGGGTGGGAGCGCGCCGGATCGAGAAGGACTCTCGGCGTTATCCCCTTGACGACGGGCATCGAGACAAAGGCCCGCGCTTTGCGGCCGACCTCCAAAAGAGC
Organism: Candidatus Polarisedimenticolia bacterium; assembly: GCA_036004685.1. Taxonomy (NCBI): domain Bacteria; kingdom Pseudomonadati; phylum Acidobacteriota; class Candidatus Polarisedimenticolia; species Candidatus Polarisedimenticolia bacterium. Next base: position 44,661 of record DASYRE010000032.1, read on the forward strand.
GGCCAGAGCTCTCTCGATATCGTCGACCGGCATCGGAGCCTCCGCGGGCATGCATGGAATGGAGTTTCACCGCCTTTATAGACGATTCGAGACGGAAGGGTCAAGAAGAGGGGGCGCGTCAAAAATGGTCAGCCGGCCGGTGTCAAAAAATGGCCGGGGAGCTCCTCCCGTGGGGAGATTCGGCGAGCGGCAAGGGCGGCCCTCGTCTCTCCAGCAAGCGAAGTCTCTGCGAAGTCATTCAGTTGGGGGGGAATAGCGATTCACTCTCGTCGAGGGAAAGCGCCGCGAGAGGTCGAGGGCTCGACCCGGTGTCGTGGCCCGGTTCTTGCTCGATGGGTGTCGGAGTCCTGGACGCTGCCGGCGTCGGGCCCGCGCCCGGCCGGAACACCATTCAGGCGGGGACGATGTCGGACGTGCTCTCCATCTTGCAGGAAGTCTCCGTGTGGCCGCTCGCGCTGCTGGGCGGCGTCGCCTTTTTTCTCGGACTCCTCGTCGGAAGGATCGGCAAGACGAGTCCGGCGAACCGGCGGTCGATCACCACGGAAGCCGGCACTTTCGTGGATCTTGACGTCTATCGGGAATCGCAAAAGACGAACGCGAGACTGGAGCAGGAGAATCAGGTCTTCTCGGAGTTCTTCCAGATCCTGACCGATTTCACCAAGGAGATGGACGGGCGCCTCGACCGTTCCCTGCTGCCGCGCCGGCTTCTGGAGATTGTCGACAAGATTTTCCTGCCGAACCAGATCCTGATCTTTCTCACCGATCGCAAGAACCCGGGCAGCCTGATCCTCAAGGAGACGAAGGGCATCACGAAGAGCCCGAATCAATCGAGGGAGATTCGCGTCGGCGAGGGAAAGGTCGGCTGGGTCGCCCAGCAACGCATGGTGATGGATCAGGAGGACTTCGTCCGGGAGATGAGGACGGGAGGAGGGGCCGTCCTGGACGCCCCGGCCCATTTCCGGTTCAAGGTGGATCTCTGCGCGCCGATGCTGGCCTACAACGGGGCGGTCCAGGGAGTGATCTCGGTCGGCGGGATCACGCGCCATCCTAAATTCGAGAAACGCCTCCTGGTCACGATCGGCGATCTCGGCGGCATCGCGCTCCTGAACCATGCCCTGATGGAGGATCAGAAGAAAAAGGCCAATTCCGACGGGCTCACGGGGTTGATCAACAAGCGCTATCTCAAGGAGCTCCTCGGCGGGGAGATTCACAAGGCGGAGACGCAGCATCGTCCCGTGTCGCTCTTCATCTTCGATCTCGATCACTTCAAGAAGCTCAACGACAACTACGGTCATCTGACCGGCGATCGGGTCCTCCAAGGGACCGCCGACGTACTCCGCAAGACCGTCCGGGACACCGATTTCGCCGCCCGGTGGGGTGGAGAGGAGTTTCTCGTCATCCTCCCCGACACGCCGAAGGATGGCGCGCTGAAAGCCGCCGAGAAAGTGCGCGAAGCTCTCGAGAGCCAGGTCTTTCAGGATGACGAAGGAAACCCGATCCGGAAGGTCACTCTGAGCGGGGGAATCGCCACCTTTCCGGAAGATGGCCGGCAGCAGATGGAGCTGGTGGGGGCGGCCGATGAAGCGCTTTACCGGGCCAAGGAGATGGGCCGGAACCGGGTGGTCCGCTCGGAGCCAAAGTTCCTATCTGATCACAGCGACGAGCCGGAGATCGGAGGAGGCGCCGTGGCGTGAAGCGGATCGCTTCACAGGAAGAAGCGCCGCCTCGCTCGAACGTAGGCATCTCGACGCCGACCGGTTCCGGCCGCGACGGAGATGGCCGCTCGGGGAACAGCCCGGAGGCTGACAGGCAAGCGGAACCGGTTCTGTTAGATCGCCTTCTTCGCGTTTTGCGACGACCAAGCGCTCATGATTAGGTAAGTCCTCGCGCTTTCGACCTCGACCCAGCGCCGATAGACCTTCCGCCTCAGCGTGTCGATCTGATAATCGGTGTTGTCGTACGCGAATTCAACGACGGACGGCGTTCCCGCGCTGCGCTTCGAGCCTCTCTTTTTCATCGCACCTCCCTGCGGTCATTAAGATATCTTGCAGCAATTCACCTGCCACCCCGCGGCCGGCGTCATCCGGCCCGCGAAGAGCGTCCGTTTTATGGTTGTAAGCGATTGTTTCAAAAGAGAATAAACGTTCAGCCGGGCGGAGATGCCCCCCGGAAGCCTCACCTTGGAAAAAGCGTCACTCGGTCAGAATGGCCGACTTGCCTGTCGGGCGAGTCGGCCAAAATAGCCGAGTCGGATTGCGCCGGAAAGGTCCGGAAAGCTATAATCGAGTCCGCATGAACACCGAGAATCTGCGCATCCTCGTGATGGATCCGGATGAAGAATCCGGCGCTTCGATTTCGCGCAGCCTCGGGAAAGCGGGGTATCAAGTCACGGCGGTGCTGACGCTCGGGCGAGCTCTCGCTTTGATGGCCCGGCGAGACTTCGACATGGTCATCGCCGCGCTGGGAACCGCCGGCCGCGCAGCGAAGGACAGCCTCGTTCGGATGCGCGCCGCCAATCCCACGGCCGCCGTCCTCGTCCTGGCGCCCCTCTCTCAAGTCGACTCCGCGGTCAAAGCTCTCAAAGACGGGGCGGAAGACTATTTGACGAAGCCCCTCGATCCCTACGAGCTCCGGAGTCGCGTCGGGCGGATCCTGGAGCGTCGGGAGCTGGACGATCGACTGGCCCAACTCCAAAAGGCGCTGACTCAGAGATACGGACTCCAAAGCTTCGTCGCCGAGTCGCCGGCCATGAAGGCGCTGGTGCAGAGAATCGCGCAGGTCGCTCCCGCCGCGAGCAACGTCCTGATCCTGGGCGAGAGCGGAGTCGGCAAGGAGCTGGTGGCCAAGGCGATCCACTTCAACAGCCCGAGACGCTCGCGCCCTTTCCTGGCCATCAACTGCGCCGCCATTCCGGAGGAGCTGATCGAAAGCGAGCTGTTCGGACACGAGCGGGGCGCCTTCACCGGCGCCGTCGGCCGGGCGAAGGGGAAATTCGAGATCGCGGACGGCGGGACCATTCTCCTGGACGAGATCGGCGAAATGAACCTCAAGACCCAGGTCAAGCTTCTCCGCATTCTGGAAGAGCGCGAGTTCATGCGGTTGGGCGGGGGACGCAACATCCGGGTCGATGTCCGGGTGCTGGCCGCGACGAACGCCGATCTTCAAGAGAAGCTGGAGAGGGGATTGTTCCGCGAGGATCTTTATTTCCGGCTGAAGGTCATCACGCTGAGCGTGCCGCCCTTGAGGGATCGGCGCATGGACATACCGGACTTGGCGCGGATGTTCATGGAATCGCTCTGCCGATCCAACGACGTCGCCACCAAGGCGCTTTCTCCGGAGGTGATCCTCGCCTTGCAGGATCATTCCTGGCCGGGAAACGTGCGTGAGCTCAAGAACTTTCTGGAGAGCCTCGTCGTCACGGTGCCCGGATCCCGCATCGACGCGGAGGATCTGTCCTCGGCCTTCCGGACCGATCGGGGAGCGGAGGAAACGGTTCCCCGGATCGAGGCGGGGGTGACCTTGCGGCAAATGGAGAAGGAGCTGATCCGGAAGACGCTCGGACGAATGGACGGCAACCGCACCCGGACGGCGAGAACGCTGCAGATCGGAGTTCGGACCCTGCAGCGCAAGATCAAGGAGTATGGTCTGAGCTGACGCTTCCCTCCGCCCGGGCCGGCCTCCCCCTCGGCGCGGCTCGAAATCAGCAGCCTTCTGCGAATCCCGCTCGATCGTCTCCGGCCCCGTGCTAGCATCCTCTCAGGTTCAGGCGTTCGCCCGTCACTTCGACCGGACAGGCATATGGGCATCTTCCCACCGTTCCCCGGCGCCCGGCGAGCCCACCGCCGCACCCTCTTTTTCGCGCTGATCCTCCTTCTTCCTCCGGCCGGCTCCGTCCCCCGGGCTCAGGAGCGGCTCGAAGGAAGCGACTTCATCTTCGTCGAGGAGCAGTCTTGGAGAATCGGAGAGGTCCGCTCCTACACGCTTCTCTTCGACCGCGTCCCTTTCGGGCGGGAGACCATCCGCCTACTGGAGCTGCAGGGGGATCGAGCCGGCCGGAGGCTGAAGTTCAGCCAGACCCTCGCTCTGGACCTGCGAGCGCTGGGGCAGCGAGGCTTCCTCACTTTTTTCTCGACCATTCGGTATGCCAAGGGGAACGTTCCGGAAAGCTATCGAGTCGAGGGGGTGCTCCAGGACCGGGCCGGCTATTCGACCTATTCGCGGACTGCGGATCCGGCGCGAAGGACGGTCTTGAATCTCGAGCTCGCGGGAACGCGACGGCGCATGACCTGGGATGCCGGCGGGGAGAGCCGGGAAATCCCCCTGCCGCCGACGGCGGGGGTGATGCTGGTCGATCCGCTCTCCATGGTCCATTGGGAGCGGCTGTTCGTGGGCAACACCTGGAGAGTAGGCGATACGCGAAGCATCGACGTTCTGCTCCCGGCCGGCTCCCCCCGCTTCGACTATCACCTGGAACCGTTCCGGCCGTCCCCACCCGTCCCACGGCGGGTCGCCGCCAGCCTGACGGTCGAGGCCCGGGAGACGATTGAGGTGTTCTCCGTTCCCATCTCCTCCTTCCGCTGCTCGATCCCGGATCTCGGACTCCGGCTCTGGGTGAGCTCCAATGGCGGGGTTCTCAAGGTCGAGGATGGCCGGGGGCTGGTCATTCTCCTGGAGCGGTGACGTGAGAATCACCGTCGTCGTGCTCGCTCTTCTGGCCGCCGCCCCGGCGGCGGCTCGCGCGCGAGGGGGCGAGCCGGCCGCTTGCGATCTGACCGGGCCGGCGGGCGATTTCTGGCCGAAGGTGGTCCGGGATTGGTCGCGCCGCCTTCCGAGTCTGAACGCCGGTCCGAGCCAGACTCCCGCCTGGGTCTCCCTGATCTACGGCGATGCCCAGCAGGGTTCCGCCGACTTCGAGAAGTTCATCCGCCGGTGGGCGGGGGTTCAGGAATGGAATTGGGTGCGATCCGAAATCTGGAAAAGGCCCTACTCCCGTCTCGCGGGGGCGGTCGGGGGCCGCCTCGCCCTCAAGCAGAACCTGATCCTGGTCGGAACTCCTTCCTCGAATCCCCTCATCGGGGAAGTCCTTCGCCGGGTCAAGATCAGGGTCGAGCCCGAATCGGTCGGAATCGGCGATCGCCTGTACACCGGATCCGATCTCCTGCTGATCGCGATCCTTCCCAGCCCCTACTTCCCCGGGAAATACGTTCTGTGCGTGCTGGGGTTCAGCGAGGAGTCTCTTCGGCGGGTTACCCATCTGCCCTTCGGCGAGTCGGATTACGCGCTCTTCCGAGGTCGCAAGCCGCTGGAGAGCGGCTTTTTCGAAAAGCCCCGATGTGATTCCTGGGCTCCGGGGCGGCGGCCCACCGTGACCGCCGAGTATCGCGGCTGGGAGGATTTTGAGATCGGCACGCTGAGGTATCGCTACGATCCGTCGCGAACGCCACGATCGGAAGTCGAGGCTCTCGCATTGCGGGAGAGCCGTCAAGTGGAAGAAATGAGCCGGACCCTTCGCCTGCCTCGCGGCACCCGCAGAATCGAGATCTATCTCTACGCGTCCGCCGACGACAAGGCGCGGGAAACGGGGCTCGGAAGCCCCGTGCATCTCAATGAGGAGACGGGGTCGGTCCATCGGGTGTTCGTGAAGGAAGAGACCGCCCCCTATCAAATCGTGACCCTCAAGCTCCGGCAGGACCTCGGCGGCCGGGGCTCCCCGGGGTTGCGGCTGGCGCTCGCCCTGGCGGCGTCTCCGGAATTCGAGGGTCGACCGCTCGAGGAATACGGCGCGCGGCTCGCCTCGACCGGACGATTCCCCGATTTGGACCGGCTCGCGGCGATGGACGGGAACTCACTCGACCCTGATTCTCAGCAGACTCTTCCGGCGGCATCCTTCCTGCATTTCCTGATTTCGGAAGGAAGAATCGGAGATCTCAAACAGCTCTATCTCAATTCCTCCGCCCGGGACCCGGTGGGCCAGTTTCATTCTCTTCTCGGCGAGTCCCTTGAAAAAGCGCAGAGGAGGTGGGCGCGTTCGTGGAACGCCTCGCCGGGGGAGCCGGCGCCGGGGAGCGGCGTCGCAAGGTCGCCGCGATCGCCCGGGGAATTTCCCTCGGAGGCGGGAAAGCTCCTGGAACTCGGCACGGTGCTGTTCCGGGACCGGCGGGACCGCGAGGCGCAGGCCGAGCTCGAGAGCGCCCTGCGCATCGCTCCCCATCTGAGCGCGGCGCGGCTCCTCCTGGCGCGCATCGCGTTCCGCGCGGGCGATACCGAGACCGCCATCCGGGAGGCGAAGGCCGCGCTCGAGTCCAGCCGGGATCCGGAAATCCTCGCATGGGCCCACGTGACCTTGGGCCGCGCCGAAGCGCTGCGCGGCCGGCGCTCGGCGGCGGCTCTCGAGCTGCGCGATCCCGCGGTCGCGGGCGGGCCGGAGGCACCGAGGCTGGTGGCCGATCTCTGGCTCGAGAATCTCAGTCTCTCTCCGAACCGGAAGGCGGTGGAGGAACAGCTGCGCTTCGAAGCGAAGGCCGATCTCCAGAATTTCGACTGGGATGCGGCCGAGAAGAAGCTGAAGGCCGTCCTGGCGGCCAATCCGGACGACGCCGCGGCCCATTTCGCCCTGTCGGACGTCTATCTCAAGCACCACGATTACTGGGTCGAAAGGGCCAACCTGTCCAACGAGCTCCATCCCGCGACGACGCCGCTCGATCCCGCGCTCTACAAGACGCTCGCCGATCGCGCGGAGCGCGAGCTCGAGAAAGGGGTCGTGCTGTCGACGCCGGGGATGTTCCGTCCGGGAGGAGAGCGGCCGCCCGGGGAAAGGGGCCGAGGCGGTCCGCTGGACGATCTCGACCTATACGATCCCTCGCTGAAGGCGCGCTCCGATTCGCCGGAGGAGCGGCATTCCCGCTTCTTCCTCGGCCGCACCTACTTCCTCGCGGGAGACCTCCCGCGGGCCCGGCAGGAGATCGGCCGATCCCTCGGGCAGGATGCCTATGACCCGCGGTTCGCGGGCTGGAGCTACGTCTATCTAGGGTTCATCGAGCTTCTCGAAGGACGAAGGAGCACGGCGAAGGCCTATTTCGAGGCGGCCCGGCGGATGAGACTAGGAGGACGCGTGACCGCCGCCGCGAAGAAGGGGTTGGCGCTGGCGGACGCGCCGGGACGGCCCTGAGGCCTTGGAGGGGGGCGGAGCGGTGTGATATTCTATCGCGCCCCGGGAAGCTCGCGCCATGATTACCGGCTTCAACACCGACGTCGAATACAACGGCCGGATCTACCACATCCAGACCGAGGACAAGGGTGCGTCGAATCCCGTCATCGAATCCTTGATCTATGTGGGGGGTGAAATCCTCGCCTCGCACAGGACTCCTTATTCGGACCTCCTGCGGGACGGAACGGACGCGAGCCGCATCGCGGAGAAACTCGAGTCCCAGCATCACCGGATGATCATGAACGTGCGGCAGGGGAGGCTGGATCCCGAAGGTGTGAAGCCGTTCGGCGCCGGCATCATCTCGGATCGAGGATTCGAGGAGGTGGTCCTGGAGTATCTGGGCTCGGAGCTGGCCACCGAAGCCTTGCAGGTAGTCCTGGAATCTCCCGCCGATTTCACCGAGGGGAAGGCGCACGAAGTGGTGGTGAGGGCGCGGGGCGAGCTCTCGTCGATGCCCGTGAAGGGGACGCGGGTGGTCCTCCGGATGATCACCACCCTGGACAAGCCCTCCGTCCTGGCGGAAGGGGCGACGGACGAGAAGGGAATTCTGCGCATGGACGTGACCGTCCCGAGGATGGAGGAGGGAAACGCGGCGCTGGTGCTTCAGGCTTTGCGCGACGGCGAGCTGGTGGAGTTGAAGTTCCTCGTGCGCAAGCCGGGTTCCGATTCGCGATGAAGATCGTCCTGAACGGCCGCGAGACCGCGGTGTCCGAAGGGGCGACGATCGCGGCGCTTCTGGGCAGCCTCGAGCTGCCCCCGTTACGGGTTGCCGTCGAGCGCAACCGGGAAGTTGTGCCTCGCCATCGCTACCCGCAGGTCAAGCTCGAGGAGGGGGACCGGGTGGAGATCGTGCGTTTCGTGGGCGGAGGTTGAATGACGGCACCCGAGGGGGCGGACCCTCATCGGCCCGGTCCGCTGACCATCGCGGGAGTTTCCTACCGATCGCGGCTGATCATCGGGACGGGCAAGTACGCGAGCCCCGCGGTGATGCGTGACGCGCTGGAAGCCTCCGGCGCCCAAATCGTCACCGTGGCCGTCCGGCGCGTCGACCTCCAGGGGCGCGGGAAAGGCTCGCTCCTGGATTTCATCGATCCCGACCGCCACACGCTGCTCCCCAACACCGCGGGTTGCCGGACCGCCCTGGAGGCGGTGCGGACGGCGCGACTCGCCCGGGAGGCGGGGATGTCGTCCCTCGTGAAGCTGGAGGTCATCGGAGACCCGAAGACGCTGTTTCCGGACCTCGAAGAGCTTCTCGACGCCACGCGAACCCTGGTGAACGAGGGATTCACCGTTCTTCCCTACACCACGGACGATCTGGTGACGGCGCGGAAGCTGCGCGACGCGGGCGCCTCGGCCATCATGCCGCTCGGCGCTCCCATCGGCTCGGGCCTCGGGATTCAAAACCCGAACAACTTGCGCCTTCTGCGGGAGGAGATTCGCGACATCCCGGTGATCGTGGACGCGGGCGTCGGCACCGCATCGGACGCGGCCGTGGCGATGGAGCTCGGATGCGACGGAGTGCTGATGAACACGGGGATTGCGGGAGCCCGGGATCCGGTCAAGATGGCCGCCGCGATGCGCCGGGCGGTGGAGGCGGGCCGTCTCGCGTTCGAGGCCGGGCGGATCCCCCGCAAGCTCCACGCCTCGGCCAGCAGCCCTGCCGAGTTCGCCATCGAGTAGCTTTTGAAGGTCCGCGCTAGAAGCGGACTTCCACTCCAGCCTGGAAGATCCTCCCAAAATCGACGTCCACGGGCCGGCCCGCCGACGAGCCGAAAGTGTCCACGGTGGTGACGTTGAGGTTGTTCAGGAGGTTGAAGACCTGGCCGGTGATCCGGATTTGGCCGCGACCGGCCGTGAAGCTCCGGCTCAACGAGAGGTCGAGGCTTCTCAGCGGAGGCTGCCGGCGGGAGTTCTTGCCCTGCGCGGAATCGATGACGATGCCGGTGCCGGAAACGAAGACCGTGGGGCTGAAGAGAGCCCCGGATTGATAGCGGTTGATGACCGTCAGATCGAGGCTGGCGGGAAGCCGCCAGAAGGCGGAGAGATTCAAGATGTCGGGGCGATCGTAGCGCAGCCGGGTGAAGTCCAGCGAGCGGGCGTCCTGGCGCTTCTCGAACCCGAAGTCTTCGGCGGTGTCCCCCTCCACCCGCGAGCGGGTGTAGGAAGCGAGCATCTCGAAGTTGTGACTGAAGGCTTTCCGGACGACCAGCTCGGTCCCCCGGTAACGCGAGGACCCTTTGCTGTCGAACACCACGGCCCCGGTCGCGGCGGGGTCGACGTTCAGGCCGGTGAGGTCGGTCGTGAGCGTCGTGCGCAGCTGATCCTTGCCGCGCCAGCGCGTGTGGGACAGCCCGATCGAAAGATCCCACGGCAAGGCCTGTTCCACTCCCAGGGTGTAGGAGTCGCGGTGCGGGGACTTCAGGGGGCCGTCGATGACGTAGTCGTAGACGTAAACCGGCGCCGACTGGTAGTAGTAGCCGGGATTGTTGACGTCGTCGGCGATCACGTACGTCGTCTGGTAGCCATCCGAGCGGGCGAAGTCCACGAAATCGGTGAAGACGTTATCGTAGAACCTGCCCCAGTTGCCGTAGATCTTGGTCCGCCCCTTGCCCTTCGGATCCCAGGAAACGCCGACTCGGGGCGCCAGGTTCTTGTCTCCCACGAAGGACTGGTAGTCCATGCGCAGGCCCGTGTCCACCGTCCAGCGGCCGTCGGGTGTCCAGGTGTCCTGGGCGAAGACGGCGGCCTCACGATCCTTCCGGTTGGTCTTTTCCGGCGCCAGGTAGTCGTATTTGATGAATTCCCGGTACCCGTAGTACGGGCCGCCCGTCTCGAAGTTCGGGTCGTAATCGGTGATGTCCAGGTAGGTCGGACGGCTGCGGTTGATTCCCGTGAAATCCAGGAAGCTGTAGTCGAGGCCCGTCTTGATCGTGTGGCTCTTCGCCGCCTTGAAGGTCACCGCCTCGCTCACACGGCTGCGCAGCGTGCTCCGGTCCTGGTCGTTGGGATAGGCCCCGGAGAAAGACTGAGCCGTGCTCGTCCCGCCGATGCCGTCGGAAGCGTCGCCGTCCGACAGACCGATGACGAACGCCCCCAGGGAAGGATCGACGGGGCGGGCCGTTAGGTACTGGTGATGGAAGTAAAGCTGGCTCTCGAGGAAGGCCTTGGCGCTGAAGATGTGGGTGTCGCGCGCCTGGAAGAAAAATCCCCCCTGGGTCTGATTGTAGTTCGTGCCGTCCGCATACCGCGCATCGGTGATCGAGTTCTTGAACCGCGCGGGATCGGTGGCCAGGTTGAAGATCAGCGTGTTGTCGGGATTGATCTGCCAGGTCGTCTTGAATTGGAAATTGAACCGATCCCCCTGACGGACGCTGTCGTTGAAGATCGATCCGATGTCCTCCTGCCAGTACTGGAACGAAGTGAAGTACCAGGCCTTGTCCTTGACGATCGGCCCCCCCGCTGAAAACTCCTGCCATTGCTGGGTCTCGGGCCGCGGATTGTTGTTGTTGGACGTGATGCCGTCCGAATCCCCGGCGGCCACCACCTGGTCGTAGTTGGGAATGTCGCTCCCGAAGTCGTCCATCCGAACGAAGCCCGAATAGAAGAACTGGAAGTCGTTGGTGCCCGACTTCGTGATGATGTTGGCGATGCCCCCGGTCTGTTCGCCATACTCCGCCTGGAAGCCGCCTCGATCCAGCTCGAAGCGCTCGATCGAATTCTGGTTGACGTTGAGGCCGAACGTTCCGGTGACCTGATCGTTGATGCTGGCGCCGTCCAGCCGGAAGCCGTTCTGGGTGACGCGGCTGCCGCGGATGTGATACTGGGCGAGGGTGAAGCCCTCGTCGTTCCCCACGCCCGGAAAGAGCGTCAGGATCTGTTGGTATCGCCGCGCGATGAGCGGAAGATTGTTGATGTAGCCGGCGTCCAGCACGTTCTTGTCCGAAGTCACGGCGGTGTCGAGGAGGCTCTTCTCCGCGACCACGATCACCTTCTCCTGGAGACCGTGCTGCAGGGTCACGTCGAAGACGCGATTCTCCGCCGGGTTCAGCTTGATCTCCTGCATCTCGTACGGGGGGTAGCCGATGATGTGGACCCGGAGCGTGTAGGTCCCCACCGGAAGCGCGGCAAACAGGAAGCGTCCCTCGCTGCTGCTGATCATCTCCCGGCGCGTGTTCAGGGCGGGACTCAGGAGGATGATGCTTGCCCCCGGGATGAAGTTCCCCGAATCGTCGAGAACGTAGCCCCCGATCGAGGCCGTGACGTTGGCCTGGGATCTGAGCAGGGATTCGCCCGACCAGAGTCCCCCAAGGAGAAAGGCGATCAGGAGGATTCGCGCTGTTCGGCCGTTTGGAATCATCGCTTCTTCCACCCCTAAGAAACTGTTCTGCTCGGCAACCTCTTTGCCGCTCCCGCAACAATACGCATATATACATAGTCCTGAATAAAGTAGCGTCAAGACAAATATGAATATTTAATAATTCGATTCGTCCAAGCTTGGTCATTTCTCCAAGGCTGGCGGGGGGCCGAATAAGACGGCAGATCCTAGGTTGAACAAGCCAAAATCATGCATATATTTAGTCTGGGAATTTGTATAGGTAAAATATGAATGGCAGCTTGCATCGAAGAGTCTTGACAGGCCTGCTGGCGACGCTTCTGCTCGCCCCCCTGCTCCAGCCCCCGATGGCGGTCGGCCAGACATATCGCGTCGCGATCATCAAGAGCCGGGATCTCGCTCCGTACAACCAAGCCCTGTCGGGACTCCGGAAAGCTCTCCTCGCCTGGAATCCAAGCATCAGCCTCCAGGAAATCGATTTCCCGCAGGATGAGCCGGGCGAGACGGCCTTCCTCCAGGCGCTCCAGAAATCTCCGCCCGACCTCATCGTGACGATCGGAACCCAGGCGACCCGGTCGGTCAGCCGGCGGATCGCGAACATTCCCGTCGTCTTCTCCCTCGTTTTGATGACCGGCGACTCCGAGATCCTGTTCCGGCAGCGTCCGTCGAACGTCACCGGAGCCGCCATGGACGTTCCGATCGGAACGCAATTCGCGAGGATGAAGCAGGTCATCCCGGAGCTGAGACGGGTCGGCGTGATTTACAACCCGAGGGTCACCGGCGCAACGATCCAGGCCGCCAGGAGCGCGGCGTCCGCGGGAGGGTTGACCCTCGTCGAGATCCCGGTCACTTCCGAGGCCCAGGTCGTGAGGGAAGTCGAGGGGCTCAAAGGACGGGTCGACGCGCTCTGGTCGGTGGCCGACAGCACGGTCTTCACCCCCCGCAGCGTCGACGCCATCCTGCTGCTCACCATCCGGGACGGGATTCCGTTCGTCGGGCTCTCGCCTTCCTTCGTGAAGGCGGGGGCGCTGATCTCATTTTCCTGCGATTACACCGACGTGGGGACGCAGTCGGGAGAGGTCGCGATCGAGGTCCTGAAAGGAAAATCTCCGGCCGAGATTCCGGTGGTGTATCCGCGCCACGTATCGCTGTACCTGAACCTCAACACGGCACGCGCCATCCATCTGGACATCTCTTCGCAAGTCCGCTCGGAATCCGAAGTCACGTTCACGGAGTAAGGGGTCGAGCCTTGTCGATGCCGGCGCTCGAGAATCTGATGAAGTTCAACCGGGGATTGAAGGGAAAGTTCATCTTCCTCGTCTCGGCCCTCCTGATCACCACCTCGATGGCGCTCGGTTGGATCTTCCTCGTCCGCGAGGTGCGGGACAGCCAGGAGAAGCTCTCTCAGAAGGGAATCATCCTGGCGCGCAATCTGGCGGCCAACGTGGAGCTCGGCGTCTACACCCGGAATCACGAGACTCTCGCGAACCTCGCCGCGGCGGTGCTTCAGGAGAGCGACGTGGCGTTCGTGGTGATCCTGGACGAGTCGGACAAGCCTCTGTATGCGGACGCGGCGGAAGGTTTTCGGGCTCCCGATCTTCCGAGCCTGCTGGAGGAAATGCCCTCCGAGGCTCCGGCGACCCCGAAAGAGGCGACCCTGGAAGTCCACCGCTTCCGTGACCCACTGCACGACGACGAAGAGGTGTACCTTGCTTCGTTCCCCGTGCTGACCCGCAAGGGCGGCTCCGTCGGGGAGGAGATCGGATTCCTGCCCGAAACGGCCTCCGGCCCCGGGAAACGCCGCGAGAAGATCGGACGGGTGCTCGTCGGCCTGAGCACGCGGCTGAGAAGCTATGAGATCGGCAAGCTGGAGAAGGCTCTGGGCCTCGCCACGCTGGTGGTCATCGCCATCGGGATCACCCTCACCGTCCTGCTCGTGAGGATCATCGTGGAGCCGGTGAAGCAGCTGGTCGCGGCGACGCGTCGCATCGCTCAGGGAGACCTCGACACGATGCTTCATGTGAACTCCCACGACGAGATCGGGGAGCTGGCGAGGAGCTTCAACCAGATGACGTTGAAGCTCCAGAACTCACGCCAGGAACTCGAGCGGACGAACCAGATGCTCGAGGAAAAGGTAAGAGAGAGGACTCAGGAGCTGGAGGAGGCGCAGGGCCAGCTGGTGCAGGCCGAGAAGATGTCGGTGGTGGGGCAGCTGGTCTCGGGCGTCGCCCACGAGCTCAACAACCCGCTCGCCGGGGTCCTCGGCTATTCCCAGCTGCTTCTTCGCATGGAGGTCCCGGACGACGTGAAGAGGGGTCTCGAGAAGATCGAGTCCGAAGCGGATCGCTGCAAGCGCATCGTCCAGAACCTCCTCATCTTCGCCCGGAAGAACAAGCCGCAGAAGCGGCTCATCGATCTCAACGGGATCGTCGAGAGCGTCCTGGAGCTCAAGGACTACCAGTTCCGCGTCGACAACGTCCGCGTCGTGAGAGAGCTGAACGCCCGGCTCCCCATGACGATGGCCGACTCGGGCCAGCTTCAGCAGGTGATCATGAACATCGTTCACAACGCCCAGCAAGCCATGAACGAGACCGAGCGCGAAGCCGTCCTCACGGTCCGGACCTGGGCGGATCCCGCCTCCATCCATCTGGAGATCGCGGACACCGGCCTGGGCATCCCCCCCCATCATCTCAACCGGATCTTCGATCCCTTCTTCACCACGAAGGAGGTCGGGCAGGGGACCGGGCTGGGTCTTTCGATCTGCTACGGGGTCATCCAGGAGCACCGGGGCCGGATCTGGGCGGAGAGCCGCACGGGATCCGGAACGATCTTCCACATCGTGCTCCCCGTGCAAGGCGACGGAGCCCCGATCCGGCCTCTCGAGCCGTCGGCCCCGGCCCCCCCCGGAAACGCGGCGACGAGTTCCGGCGCGACGGCCCGGATCCTGGTCGTGGACGACGAGGCGTCCATCGTCGATATCCTCTATGACGTGCTCCGGCTCGACGGTCACCAGATCGAAACCGCCCTGAACGGCCGGTTGGCGTTGAGAAAGCTCCAGCAACAGCCGTTCGACGTGATCATCTCGGACTTGAGGATGCCGGGAATGAGCGGACAGGAGCTGTTCGAGCAGATGAAAGAGATGAATTCGGCGCTCCTGAGCCGCATCATCTTCACGACGGGAGACGTAGCGAGCCAGGACACGCAGGGCTTCCTGGAGAAATCCGGCAGCCCCTACCTCCAGAAGCCTTTCGATCTCAACGAGGTCCGCCGGCTCGTGCAGGAGATGCTGGTCTCGATCCGCGGGAGCCGGCCCGACCTTCCGTCCCTCACTCCCGTCGACTCTCGCGATCCAGATCCCTCCGCTTGATCGCCTCGCGCTTGTCGTAGAGCTTCTTGCCGCGCGCCAGGGCCAGCTCCACCTTGACCTTTCCTTTCCTGAGGTAAAGGCGAAGCGGCACGAGCGTCAGCGTGGCGTGCTTTCGCCGGCGGTCCAGCCTCCGGATCTCTTCCCGGTGCAGAAGCAGCTTGCGCTCCCGAAGCGGGTCGTGATTGTTCAGGTTCCCGTGGCTGTAGGGGGAGATGTGGCAGTTCAGGAGCCAGATCTCGTTGTGACGAACCAGCGCGTAGCTTTCCTTGAGGTTGGCGCGTCCCTGGCGAAGCGACTTGACCTCCGTTCCGACCAGAACGATCCCGGCCTCCACTTTGTCCTCGATGAAATATTCGTGGAAGGCTTGGCGGTTGGTGGACAGAACCTTCACGTCTTCCTTGTCGGCCATGACGTCCTTTCCGGCCCGTCTGCGTCGCTCGCGGAAGCGCCGTGTCGGGGAATCTAGCCTAGCCCAAAAGGATTCCGCCCGCCACGCCTGCCTTGACACCCCCGGTGCGGTGGACAAGAATGAAAGCCGTCGGGCGGGCCACCGAACGGGCGGAGACGGCCGCGGGGGCGCAATCCCCGGTCCACCAGGAGGCAGCGGCGATGCAAAATGATCACGAGACGGCCGGTGGGTGCGGCGGATGCACGGTCGGCCAGGCGCGCGAAGTCAGCGTCGCCGGCGTGAAATTCCATAATCTTGGCAAGGTCGAGCATTTCAATTCCGACGGATTCGAGCTGGAGCTCGACGAGGCCGTGGTGGTCGAGAGCGACGACGGCGAGAAATACGGCACGGTGGCGGAGGCCACGAGCCGAATCCGCGGCGGCTGCGGGGTGGGATGCATGAAGCGCGTGCGCCGCCGGGCGACCACGCAGGATGCCGACTTGTTCCGGAGGAACTCGCTGCGCGAAAAAGAAGCGCTGGCTTATTGCCGGGAGCGCGTGGCGGAACGGAGCCTCGCCATGAAGCTGGTGGTCGCGGATCAGAGCCTCGACGGGCGCAAGGTCACTTTCCATTTCACCGCCGAGGGACGCGTCGATTTCCGAGAGCTCGTGAAGGATCTCGCGCAGCGCTTCCACACGCGCATCGAGATGCGGCAGATCGGCGTGCGCGACGAAGCCGGAGTGAAGGGCGGCTACGGTCCCTGCGGGCGGAACCTGTGCTGCTCGAGCTTTCTCAAGGAGTTCGCGCCCGTCTCGATCCGGATGGCCAAGGATCAGAACCTGAGCCTGAATCCTTCGAAGATCTCGGGGATGTGCGGGCGACTGATGTGCTGCCTCCGGTACGAGCACACCGCGAAGGAAGCCGCGGGATAGATTTCCCCTATCCTTCGCCCCCCTACTCCGATTCGTCGTCCTGACAGGCCCCTTCCCGAAACGCCCGGTAGACCTCGCGCCGGGGAACGCCGAGCCGCAGGGCCACCGCTCGGATCGCATCACGCCGGCTGGAGCCTTCCTTCTTCATTTCCCGGGAGACCTCGCCGCGGAGGACCTCGACCGGCGCGTGACGCGGCCGCGGGGAGGGAGCGCCTCCAACCACGACGGTGACTTCCCCGCGGACGGCGGATTGCCTTAGCCGCTCCGCCAGATCGCCCAGGCTCCCCGCGAGGAACTCCTCGTGGATCTTGGTCATCTCCCGGCCGATCGACGCCGGGCGATCTCCGAAGATCTCGGTCATCTCCTTCAAGCTCGACCCCACCCGGCGCGGCGAATCGAAGAAGATCAGGGTCTCTTGGCGACCCCGGAGAGACTCCAGCAGGCGCCGTCGCTCGCCGCTTCGATGCGGCAGGAATCCGAAGAAGGAAAAGCGCTCCGCCGGCAGCCCCGACGCCACGAGAGCGGCGAGGGGGGCCGAAGGACCCGGAACCGGAACGACACGTATCCCGGCTTCACGGGCGGCGCGCGCCAGGCTGACGCCGGGATCCGACACCGACGGGGTGCCGCCGTCGGTGACCAGGGCCACGTCCTGTCCCGATCGCAGTTTCTGGAGCAACGCGGGAACCGTCCGGGCCTCGTTGAACCGATGGAAGGGGACGGTGCGGGTGCGGAGGGAATGATGGTTCAGCAGCTTCCGCGTCTGGCGCGTGTCCTCGCAGGCGATCAGGGGCACGTCCCGGAGGATTCTCAGGGCGCGCAGCGTGATGTCCTCGAGATTCCCGATCGGGGTGGCGACGAGGTAGAGCGTTCCTAAAGGCACCGGGATCCTCCAAGGCTCAGATTCCCCAGTCTCTGGGATAGCGGAAATCGACTCCGACGGTGCGATCCGAGACCTTGGCGATCAACGGCATGACCCGCTTGTATTGCGAAGTCCGGATTCGGCGCAGGACGTCGTCCACCATCGGGCGAGGAAAACCGCATCGCACGGCTTCCTCACGGCCGCCTCGGAGGTCGACGAGGAGATAGAGGAGCCGGTCCAGGCGCGCGTAGGTGAACCCGAGCTCCTTTTCGTCGGTCTGGCCTGGGTACAGGTCGGCGCTGGGGTGCTTGGACAGGATGCGGGAAGGGATTCGCAGGTGCCGGGCCAGCTGGCGCAGCTGTGTCTTGTAGAGGTCGCCCACCGGGTTGAGGGCGCTGGCGAGGTCGCCATGGATGGTGCCGTATCCGAGAAGAAGCTCCGTCTTGTTGCTGGTTCCCAGGACCAGGGCGCGCCGATCGGCCGAAAGATCGTATAGGACGGCCATTCGCTGGCGGGCCATCATGTTCCCTCGGCGGAGACGGCCGGCGTCCGGGCGGGAATCGAAGTAGGCGTCGACCAGCGGCGTGATCGCCGATTCCACCGAGGGGCAGCGGAGCCGGCGGATGAAGGCGCGAGCGTCCCTCAGGCTGGACGGAGAGCTGGTCCGATAAGGGAGAAGAGCCGCCAGGACCGATCGCGGGCCGAGAGCCCTCACCGCCAGGGCGAGCACGACGGCGGAATCGATCCCGCCGGAGGCGCCCACTACGGCGCGGCGGAGCCCCGTCCGAAGCGTCTCGCGGCGGATGAAGTCCACGAGGAGCGCCTCCGTGAGCTCCGGGTTGATCGAAAGACGGAGCGGTTTTCTGAGGATCGACGGGCGGCTCACGGGTGAAGAGTCTAGGCGTCGGCCCGGCGCACTGTCAACAAACCCATTGCGCCGGAAAACCCGTCATTGCTATAATTGCGGCTCCTCAAACGTTCACCGAACATGGGAGGTGGGACCGGATGATCCCCGCAACACAGCTGCGCACCGGCATGGCCATCATGCACGAGGGGAACCTCTGCCGGGTCATGAAGGTGCAGCACATCACCCCGGGGAACTGGCGGGGGATGGTGCAGGTCAAGCTCCGAAACCTCAAGACCGGGAACAGTCTCGAGTATCGCTTCCGCTCTGAGGATCGGGTGGAAAGAGCGAGTCTCGAGCAGCACGAGGTCGAGTTCCTCTACAAGGAGGGACGTGACTACCATTTCATGAATACCGAATCGTACGAGCAGTTCACGCTCAGTGACGAGGCCTTGGGCGACAACGTCTATTACCTGATTCCAAACATCAAGCTGAAGATGGAGTTCTACGACGGGAATCCCGTCGGGACCGAGATGCCCCTCACGGTCGACCTGCGCGTCGTCACGACCGAGCCCGGCCTGAAGAGCGCCACCGCAACGAATTCGGGCAAGCCGGCGACGCTTGAGACGGGCCTCGTCGTTCAGGTGCCCCAGTTCATCGCCGAAGGAGAAGTCATCCGGGTGGACACCACCGAGGGGAAGTATCTCGAACGAGCCAAGTAATTAATAATAAAGAGTCGGCGCCTCGGTTCCCACTGCGGCGTCAGCTCCTGCACCCGCCGTGAAATCTCGAAGCCTTCGGAAGACCTTGTCCTCCTCCAGCGCTCCCGCTGTTTTCGCCCGCCCCATCGAGTCCATGCCACTTCGTCCTGCGCCCGGAGGCCGGCAACCGCCGTGCACCAGCCCCGCCGCTCCGCCGATCGCCCGCGCCCCTCGTTGACAACCCCTCGGCGGGGCCTATATTGGCCCCGTCGATCCGACGGCGGCCGCCCGCGCGAGCCGGAGACCCATGACGACACCTCTCCAGCCTCAAGGAAGTCTTGTAGATACAAACTGTTGTGAGGTTCTGGCGTCTCTTTGCGGCGGCGCGCAGACGGGAGTTCTGACCGCCCAGGGGCCGGGCGGAGAGAAATCGGTATATCTCGAGAAGGGGAGGATCGTCTTCGCCGCCTCGAAGGATCCGGACGATCGCCTGGGAGAGCTTCTCCTCACCCGCGGAGCCGTGACGCGGGAGCAGCTGGATGAGGCTTCGGCCAAAGTCCGTCCCGGAAAGAGACTCGGGACGATCCTGGTGGAGCTCGGGTTCCTGCCCGCCGCGGAGCTTCCCCGCTGGGTGCTCGAGCAAGTCAAGGAGATCATCTACTCCCTCTTCTCCTGGGGGGACGGAAAGTACCGTTTCGAGGCAGGCCCTTTCCCTTCCGGCGAGGTCATCGCCCTGCGGATTTCGACCGCCGAGATCTTCCTTTCTGGACTCCGGCGAGTCCAGAAATGGTCGGTCGTCAAGAAAGGCGCGGGAGAGACGCAGATCCCCTACCGTCTCTCTTCGAACTTCCGCGAGCTCCTCAAAGAGGCTCATCTGGGCAAGGAAGAGGAGTCGCTGCTCGAGCTCCTCGCCTCGGGGGAGCGGACGATGGAGGAGGCGGCACGGCAGTCCAACCTCACGACGCTGCTCGTCTATCAGCTGTTCTTCGCTTTTCGAGTTCTGGGCGTCGTCCTGCCGGGCCAGGCCCCGGCCAAGGGGCAAGAACCGCCGCCACCGAAGACCTCCTCCCTCATTTCGAACGCCACCACGCGGGAGGCCTTGTCGGCGACGGATCCCCCCAAGGATTCGGTTGCCGGAGCCGACTTCAGGTCGCGCGTCGCGCCGGGTCCCCGCTCCGATGCCGATCCCGGCGCGAACACGGTCGTCCTGAAAATGCCCCTCATCCCGGCCGCGGCGCTCGCCCCCGACAAGAGTCCGACGCAAGCCGCGCCGGAAACGACAGCGGCTCCGCCTGCTCTCGAAGGGACGCCGATTCAAGGGTCCTTCGAAAAGACTCCGGCTGCAACGCCGCCCGAGAAGAGCCCCTCCGCCGCGCCGACTTCCCGAAAGCGGGAGTACCGGGTCGTCCGCGTGGAGGGGGACAGGCTCGACGGAAAAGGAGTTCAACAAATCGAGGAGGTTCTCGGGACCTGGAGCCGCAAGGGATACTCTCTGGCCGGCGTCGTCCAGGGCAGGGGTTCCGGCCTGTTCAATTCCACGCCCCCCTCGTTTTTCATCTTCGAACGCGACTGATTTCCCATCCCGTGCCGGCGGGAACCGCTCCCCGCTGGGTTACAATCCGTCCGACGGCGGAGGTCGGGAGTGCGAATCGCCCGGTTCATGGTCGAGGGCAAACCGGTCTGCGGCAGGCTTGAGGGGGACTGGCTGCATCCCTTCCCGGCCGACGCGCTGGAAGATCGTCGCGAGTTGTCACCCCCGGTCCCGGTGATCGGGACCGAGATGCTGCCGCCCTGCCGGCCCGGAAAGATCGTGGCGGTCGGTGTGAACTATCGGGAGCACGCGCGGGAACGCGGCAAAGCGCTTCCGGCGGAGCCTCTCATCTTCCTCAAGCCCCCCTCCGCGGCGCTGGCCCCGCGAGGCCGGATCGTCCTCCCCTCCGGGGTGGGACGCGTCGATCATGAAGCCGAGATGGCCGTGGTGATCGGGCGGACCGCCCGCCATCTCGCCGAAGGCGAGTCCGGGCTTTTCATCCTCGGGTACACTTGCTTCAACGACGTGACGGCCCGTGAGCTGCAGGACCGTGACGTCCAGTTCGCCCGCGCAAAGGGATTCGATACGTTCGCGCCCTTCGGCCCATGGATTGAAACCGACCTCGATCCGCTCGACCTGGCGATCACCGCCAGCGTGAACGGCCAGGTGCGACAATCGTCCAGGACCCGGGAGATGGTCTTCCCCCCGGCGCACCTGGTGGCGTTCATCTCCCGGGTGATGACCCTCTTCCCCGGCGACCTCATCGCCACCGGAACGCCCTCGGGAATCGGTCCCCTCCTTCCGGGCGACATCGTCGAAGTGACGATCCAGGGAATCGGCACCCTTTCGAACTCAGTCGTCGCCGCTTCCGGGGGTTGATTCGACCCCGCCGCTCTCTTTTCGGAGAGCCCGCAGCAGCCGATCGAAATCTTCGGGCAGGGGCGCGTGAAAATGCAGCCATGCGCCGGTGAGCGGATGGGTGAATCCCAGCCGGCTCGCATGGAGCGCCTGGCGCGGGAAGCTGTCCAGCAGAGGCTCGCGCGGGAGGCGGTGGGCCGATCCGTAGACTTTGTCCCCGACCACGGGGTGCCCCCGGTGGGACAGATGGATGCGGATCTGATGGGTTCGTCCGGTCTCGAGCGTGATGGAAAGAAGCGTGGCGCGCGCGAAGGGCTCGACGGTCGCGTAGTGCGTCACCGCCGCCTTCCCGCCTTCCCCCGCGCCGGCCGCGCCGCGGCGAGAGCCGGCGGCCGATCGTGACAATCGATCCGAAATCGTCCCTGTCGCGGCCGCCGGCGTCCCGCGCACCAGCGCGAGGTACTCGCGCGCAATCGTGTGAGTTCGGAACTGCTCCGCGAGGATCCGGTTCGCGGATCCGCGGCGGGAAAAGAGAAGAAGTCCCGACGTCTCGCGGTCGATCCGGTGGAGCAGCCCGAGATACGGAGACCGGTCAGGATTCCGCTTTTTGAGATGCCGGGCGAGCAGATCGAGGAGCGTTCCCCGGTCTCCCTGAGAGGTGGGTTGGACGAGGATTCCTGGAGCTTTGTCGACCACGATGACGGCCGGATCCTCGTGAACCACGCGGAAGGGGGCCATGCCCTCCGGCGCGCCCGAGCGGCGCTCCTCAGGAAGAGGGAAGACCTCCACTCGATCGCCCGCCCGGACCGGCCGCGAAGCAACCTTCACCCGTTTCCCGTTGAGCGTCACGCCCCCCGCCGCCAGGAGGTCGCGCGCCCGGATCCTGGAAAAAACGCGGCTGCGCTCGCGGATGAAGCGATCGAGCCGCCGACCTTCGTCTTCCGGACCCGCAAGCAGGACGATGGGACGGGCGCGGTGCATGGAGCCTCAAGGCTCGCTCGCGCGGCGGAGGGGTTGGCCATCGGGAATGGGGTGCTGCAGGAACGCCGGCCAGTGAGGGCTTGCGGTGAGGCCGGTGCTGGGTTTTCTCCGGTAGGTCCGGATCGAAGAGGAGGGCCCGCCCCGTCGAATCAGGCCCAGGCCCCGGCGGGCGAGGCGGTCGTGCGGATAAAGCTCCAGGGCCCTCGCGTATTCCGAGCGCGCCTCGCCCGGCCGGCCCATCTTCCGGAGCGAGGAGCCCAGCAGGGAATGCGGCAGATGGTACCGGGGGACGGCTCGCGCCGCGCTCCGGTAATGCGCGGCGGCGGCGTCGAGCTTGCCGGCGGCCTCCAGGAGGTTTCCGAGACGCAGATGCCCCCACAGGCTGCGCGGGTTGCCGGCGAGAATCTCGCAATACTCTTCCGCGGCGGCCTCTCGGTCTCCGTTTTCCTCGAGCGCTTCGCCCAGGGAAAGCAGCGGAGCGGGATACGCTCCCACCGCCTTCTTGTGCTCCCGCAGCTCCTCGAGACGGTAGGCGCTGAGGGCCGCCACTTCCCTCAGCGTCGCCTCCGCCTGCCGGTAGGCGAGGAGGCTCTCCGGATCGTCGCGCACCAGCAGGCCCTCCATGCGCGAGCGCTCCCAGATCGAATCATCGTATCCCTTGAGGCGTTTGGCCTCCTCGTAAAGGGCGGTTCCCGGATAGACGACCAGAGGGGAGACGATTCCATCGTGAGGCCGGACCCGGCGGATGAGGCGCAGCGTGGCCGCGCAATCCTCGCGCGTTTCCCCGGCGACGCCGGTGATGAGGTAGATCGAAAGTTCCATTCCAACGCGTCGCGTCAGCTCGCAGGCCTTGACGACCTGATCGAGCTGGATTCCCTTGTTCAGCTTCCGGAGGACGGCTTCCGAGCCCGACTCGACTCCGTACTGGATATGCTGGCAGCCGGCGCGCCGCATCCAGAGCAGCCGCTCCTCGTCGACGGCGTTGACGCGGGACTGGCAGTCCCAGAGCAGGTTCAACCCCGAATCGATCAGCCTCCGGCAGAGCTCCAGGGTCCGCGCCTTGTCCACCGTGAAGGTGTCGTCGCGGAAGGAGACGGTGACGTGGCCGAAGCGGTTCTGCAGAGTGCGCAGCTCGTCCAGCACGTGTTCCACGCTCCGGAACCTCAAGCGCGTTCCCCAGAACTCCGGAGTCGAGCAGAAGGTGCAGCGGGCCGGGCAGCCGCGCGAGGTGATCAGGAACTCCAGCTGCGCGTACCGGTCCACGCCGATGCTCTCGTAAGCGCCGGCCGGATGGGGAAGGGTGTCCAGGTCCGGCACCGGCAGACGGGAAGGAGTCCGGAGAATCCCGCGTCCGCCGCGGAGGACGAGGCCGCGCACGGCGGCGGGGTCCTTCCCCGACGCGAGGGCGCGGGCCAGCTCCAGCATCGTTTCCTCCCCCTCCCCGACCGCCACCGCGTCGATCCATGCGTTCCGGAGAAGCACGCGTTCAGCGAGGTGGGTGGCATGAGGTCCGCCCGCCACGATGAACAGCGCCGGATCGATTCGCCGCGCCTCCCGGGCAAGCCGGACCGCGGCTCCCCGGTTGAAAGTGAACATCGAGATTCCCAGGACGCGGGGCCGGAACGAGCGGATTGAATCGCGGACTTCCTGCCAGCGGAAACGGCTGAAGTTGGCCAGCCTCGAGTCGAAGCCCCGGGAGCGCAGCAGCGCGTTGATGGTGCCCAGGCCTACCGGCATCTGCCGCGTGTAGAAGTCCTGGCGCCCGCCGTACTGGCACCGGTAGGCGAGCAGGATTTTGAAGCCCCGGCGGCGGCCGCTCATCCCAGCCTCCGGCGCGGGCCTGCCGGGGAGGACGCGGCTTGCATGGAGGGGCGCCGGTCCCTCTCCGGAGTCTCGGACGGGTCGTCGGCGGCCAGAAGGCGGTGCAGGCCCCGCAGGGCCACTTCGGGCTTTTCGTCACGGAGAAGGGGATAGAGCGTTCGGGCGCGGCGGAGTGTCCCGCGCGGGAGCGTGAAGCAGCCGATCTTCTCCCGCAGGGCCGGAGCGCGCCCGATCAGCTCGCCGAACGGATCGACGACGAAGGAGCCGCCGCTGAAATGCAAGCCGTCCTCGACCCCGACGCGATTCACGTAGAGGACGAAAACGGTTTGGAACTTCGCCGTGACCCGGCAGAGGTCTACCCAGCTCGTGATGCTCGCGAGCTCCTTCCCGGATCCGACTCCCCGACTCGGCCCGCTCGAGAGCACCAGCAGATAGTCGGCGCCGTCCCGCGTGAGCAGATAGGAGGCCGAAGGGTGCCAGGCATCCTCGCAAATGAGGATCCCGAACCGGCCCAGGGGAGTGTCGAACGCGGCGAAGCTGTCCCCGGCCGCGAAGTCGCGCCCCTCCTCGAACATTCCGTAGGTCGGAAGATAGACCTTCCGATGGCAATGAAGGATCTTTCCTCCCGCCGCGAAGACCGCCGAATTGTAGAAACGGTGATCTTCCGCCTCCTCCACCATTCCGAACGAGACGGCGATCTTCCGGCTCATCCGGCAAAGCTCTTGCACCTCCGGCGAGTGCTTCAACGAGAGGGCGACTTCGGGGACGAGATCCTTGAGGACGTAACCGGTCAGACTCAACTCCGGGAAGACGACCAGCTCGGCGCCCCCGGCGCGGGCTTTCGCCGCCGCCTTGTGGTGCAGACCGAGGTTCGCTTCCACGTTGCCGAGGGTGGGGGCGATCTGGGCCAGGGCGATTCGCATGAAACGGTGCCTCGGGACTGGATAGGTGGACCGGGAAAAGACCGGCCGATGTGTGAGAAGTCCTCATACTACCATAGGATAGCCGGTACCGGCCGTCCTGAATGCGGCGATCGAATGCGCTATAATTCCGGCGCGTCGAGAATGCAACTGGCGCGCGCCGAGGTCGACCGAATGCGCACTCCCGCGGTTTCAGGCCGCTTCTATCCCGAAAATCCGGGTGAATTGCAGGACATGGTGGAGCGGTTCCTGGCTCCGCCCGCGCCGGAGGTCCGTCCGGCGGTCGCCTTGATGGCGCCTCATGCCGGCTTCATCTACTCGGGGATGGTCGCCGGCGACACGTATCGCCGTGTCGAGGTTCCGGCCCGGGTGGTCCTGATGGGTCCGAATCACACCGGTCTCGGCCCGCCGCTCTCCCTGTGGGATGCCGAGGATTGGGCGATGCCCTGGGGGGGCGTGGCGGTGGATCCCGATCTGTGCGCTTCCTTGAAGCGGCATTGCGCGCGTCTCGTCTCCGATCGCCAGGCGCATCGGCGCGAGCATTGCCTGGAGGTTCAGCTCCCCTTCCTCTGGGCCCGCCGGCCGGGAGTCCGGATTGCGGCCATCGTCGTGGGGACGTCCGCCCTGGAGGATTTGCGCGAGCTGGGCCGCGGATTGGCCGCCGCCGTCTCCGGGTCGCCGGATCCGATCCTGATCGTCATCAGCAGCGACATGACCCACTACGAGACGGCGGACGCCGCCGCTCGCAAGGATCGAAGGGCCCTGGAGGCGATGGAGCGCCTCGATGCCGAGAACCTGCACCGCCGAGTGCGGGAGGAGCGTATCAGCATGTGCGGTTTCGCGCCGGCGGTCGCGGGCCTGGTGGCCGCCCGGGATCTCGGCGCGCGCTCGGGGAAGGTCGCCCGTTACTCTCATTCGGGGGACGTGACCGGAGATCTTCATTCGGTCGTCGGGTATGCCGGCATGGTCTTTTCGTGATTTCGAGCCGCGCATTCCGATCCCGGTCCCGGGCGATCCGGGCGTGGCTCCGATGCTCGCTCCTCCTGGGAATCCTGCTGGCCGGGACCGCGGCCGCTTCGGCCGAGGACGCGGCGGCGGGCGCCGGAAGCGGGGAGCGGAAAGCCTTCAGCCTTCCCGGAGGCGAAGGGAGCAAGACGCTGGAGCTGACGGCCGGGGCGGGATCGGTCTTCGGCAAGGACGAGCTGCTCCTCAAGGACTACGTCGACATCCGCTACGGAGAGCTGCGGCTCCAGGCCGATTCCGTCCGCTATGTCCCTGCCACCAAGGATTGCTTCGCCGAAGGTAACGTGATCCTCGACAACGGGCCGACCCGCATCACGGCGCGGCGGGTGGAGTACAACCTGGAGTCGGAAAAGGGGACGTTCTACGACGCCCGGGGCTA
The DNA here is from genome assembly GCA_036004685.1 of Candidatus Polarisedimenticolia bacterium. NCBI lineage: Bacteria > Pseudomonadati > Acidobacteriota > Candidatus Polarisedimenticolia > Candidatus Polarisedimenticolia bacterium. The sequence goes on from DASYRE010000032.1 coordinate 70,805, forward strand.
CGCCGAGCCGTCGTTCTATTTCGAGGCGGTCCAGGTCCAGAAGACCGAATCTGATCGCTACGTGATCGTGGACGCGACGTTCACGACCTGCACGCAGCCGATCCCTTATTGGTCTTTCAAGGTCGCCCGCGGGACCATCCACCTCGACAACTACGCGTATCTGCACCACGTGTCATTCCGCGTGGAAAAGGTGCCCGCCTTCTACTCCCCGTATCTCGTCTGGCCCATCAAGGAGGACCGGGCGACCGGTCTGCTGTTCCCTGAGTTCGGCTTCTCCCGGAGCCGCGGATTCGTCCTGTCGAACGCCCTCTACTGGGTCATCCGCCGCAACATGGACGCGACATTCTTCGTCGACTATTACGCCCTGGCGGGCTTCGGAGAGGGGCTCGAGTATCGTTACGTCCCGTCGGCGCAGGGCAAAGGAGAGTTCCTCGGCGCTTTCATCCGGGATCAGGTGACGGACCGGGACCGCTACTTCTACAACCTCAACCATCGCCAGGATCTTCCGGGCGATTTTCGGCTGGTGGCGAGCCTCAATCAGGTGAGCGACTTCAACTATTTCCTCGACTTCCAAAGAGACCTCCGGCTCTCCACGAACCCGGTCGTTCTCTCCGACGTTTACCTGACTCGAAACTGGTCTTCGTACAGCTTCAACTTTCGGGCGGAGCGCCGACGGCAGATCTTCAGCGTGACCCGGCAGTTCTTTCCCGTGGGCACCGGCGTAGCGACCTCGGCCACCGAAGAGGAGGAGCTCACCAATCTGATCGTCCCGCGGATCGAGTTTCGTGGAAACAAGCAGCGGCTGGGTCTTTCTCCCCTCTACTTCTCGTTTCAAACCTCGCTGGACAGCTTCGAGAAGGAGACCACCCTCTTTTCGACCACTTACCAGCGGTTCGACCTTTTCCCGACCTTCTCCGCGCCGCTGCGGCTGGTTCCCTGGCTCGACGTCAACCCCTCGGCCTCGATCCGCGCGACCTACTACACGAAGCGCCTGGGAGGAACCTTTTCCGAGGATTTCAACGCCAACGGAGTGCCCGATCCCGGGGAGGACATCGGCCTGGACGGCGCCGCGGGGACAGGGGACTTCGGCGAGGGAAACGGAGTCCTCGACCGTCAGGTGGAGGTCCTGGACGACGATTTCGTGCGGAAGGTGCTGACGGGCTCCCTCGAGATCATCGGACCGAAGTTCTCCCGGATCTTCGAGAGGCCGAAGAGCGATTTCTCCGCACTCTACAAGAACACGATCGAGCCGCGAGTCACCTATCTCTATCAATCGAAGGTGGAGGATCCCGCGCAGGTCATCCAGTTCGACGAGAAGGACGCCGTCGCGGGAAGCCAGAACGCCGTCCAGTACGCTCTCGTGACGCGCCTTTTCGCCAAGCGTCCGGGCGTCAGCCCGCGCGTCGCGCAGGTCGCCGACGGATTGACGTTCCCGCAGAGGCACACGCCCCCTCCCGAGGAGGGCCAGAACCTCACGGCGCCCGCCGAGGCCAAGACGCCCGAGCCGGCCTCGCTCAGTCCGGTGGAGATTGCGTCCTTCCAGGTCTCCCAGATCTATTCCCTGCTCGGTCCGCTGAGCCGGCGCATGGACTGCACCGACGTCCTGGGCGTCCCCGTCTGCTCGCAAACGCGCACCAGTCATCTTTCCGGAGTCGACGCCCAGCTTCGCATCAATCCCACTCTCAATGCGAGCCTGGATCTCAAAGCGCAATACGACATCCTTTACAACGCCTTCCGGCGCGCCAGCCTCAGCGCGAATTTTCGCAGCGCCCGCCGCGGCTTCGTGGATGTGACCTGGTTTTACAACGCCGGGCTGGATCCCTTCAGCAGCGACAGCAGCCAGATCGGCCTTCTGGGCGAGACGAATCTCATGAACCGGAAGCTTATTCTGGGCTTCCAAGGCAACTACGACATCATCGGCAAGAGCCTCCAGGACCAGCGCTACAAGATCGGCTACAACACCCAGTGCTGCGGCTTCACGATCGAGCTGCTGGATCGGAGTTATCTGGGGGTGAGCCAGCAGGAGTTCCGTCTGGTGGTGAACCTGAAAGGAATCGGGAACGTGCTGGACGTGAACAGCGGCACGGCGGCCATCCCGACGGTTCCGCTCAACTTCTAGGGAACCGCGGCGTCGGGCCGCGGGGGAGGGGAGGAAATCGCTTTGTTGATCCTCATCACGGGGGCCGGAGGGCGGGTCGGCCGGATCCTGGAGCGCCGCCTTCAGGCGAAATTCCCGGATCGAGTAGTGGCCGCCACGCGGGAAGAGATGGACCTCACCGACCCGGCCCGGGTCGTCCTCGAGCTGGAGCGCTTCGACCCTCCCCCGACGGTCGTCGTCAATTGCGCCGCGGTGACCGATCCGTATCTCGCCGACTCCTCGCCCGAGGAGGTCCTTGCGGTCAACCGGGAGGGCGTGGCCGGGCTGGCCCGGGCCTGCCGGGAAATTCCGTGCCGTCTGATTCACTTCTCCACGGTCGACGTGTTCGACGGCCGCAAGCTCGCCCCTTACGTCGAAACGGACGTTCCCGATGCCGCCAGCCAATACGGCCGCATCCGCACCCTCGGCGAGCTGGGCGTCGCGGAGGGGAACCCCGATCACCTGATCGTGCGGCTCTCGCTCGTCTGTGGAGACGCCGAGGACGGAGATCCTCTGCGAGCGGTCGCGGTGGCGCTGCGCGAGGACGTTCCTCTCGCCTGGGAGGACCGACGAGTCTCCCCCATCTTCGCCGAGGATTTGGCCTCGGCGGCGGCGACCCTGATCAAGAGCGACTGGCGAGGCGTCCTGCATCTCGCCAACGGCGGTTCCTGCTTTCTCTCGGAAATGGCCGCCGAGACGGCGCGGCATTTGAACGTCCTTGCCCCTCCGGAGCTGTGCGGCGGACCGGGCCCAGCCTCCTTTCGGGAGGGTGGGGGGGCCAACGCCGTCCTCGACGCGGGGCGCTTCGCCGTCTTGAGCGGGAGAAGATTGCGGGACTGGCGCGCGGCGCTCGCGGCCTCTCTGGACCGTCCGGCGGAGGATTGAGTGGGAGCGATCTGCGTTACGGGGGGAACCGGTTATTTCGGAGGCAGCCTCGTGAGCGCTCTGGCCGACGCGGGGGAGGAAGTCGTGGCCATGGTGCGGGATCCCGGCGCGGCGGCGCATCTCGATCGGCGCGCGCGTCGGGTGAGGGGCGATGTCACCGACCCCGAATCGATCCGCCGCGCGATGCAGGGCTGCACGCAGGCGATCCATGCTGCGGCCCACGTCCGCGTGTGGGATCGGGATCCGGGTCGGTTCGAGAGGATCAACGTCGGCGGGCTCATGAACGTGCTGCGCGCCGCCGAGGAGGCGGCGCTGAGCCGGATCGTGTTCACCAGCTCGTTCATGGCGCTCGGTCCCTCCGGAGGAGGGACCGCCGACGAAGACTGGGACCCGCCCGGCCGCCGTTATCACAATCTCTACGAGAAGACCAAGGCCCTCGCCGATCAGGCGGCCCGGCGCGAGGCGCGGCGCGGGCTTCCTCTCGTCATCCTCTACCCGGGAGTCCTCTACGGCCCGGGACGCGTCACGCCGGGCAACCTGGTCGGGAAGACCATCACCGATTTCATGGCGCGCCGGATTCCAGGGATTCTCGGGGCGGGGGATCGCCGCATCTGCTACGCCTACGTGGCCGACGTCGTCGAGGGACACCTCGCGGCCCTGCGCGCCGACGTGGCCGGCGAGCGCTTCATCCTCGGAGGGGAGAACCGGACACTCCGGGAGCTTTTCGAAGAGCTGGAGAGGATCACCGGCGTTCCCGCTCCGCGGCGGCACATCCCTCATTCCGCGGCGAAGATCGCCGGGCGCTTTCTGCGATGGAGGGCGTCTCTCACGGGGATCGAGCCCGAAATCACCGACGAGGTCGTAGAGATCTACAGGCAGGAATGGGCCTACACGAGCCGCCGGGCCGCGGCGAGACTCGGCTACCGAATTACCCCCCTCAAGGTCGGGCTGGAGGCGACGGTGCGATCGATCCGGGAGGGAGCGGCTTGAGCCCGGGGGCGCACTCGGAAACCCTTCGGAAGCTCGTCCACGTCTCCATGGCGGGATTCGCTCTTCTCCTCCGATGGATTCCCTGGCAGGCGGCGGCGGGGCTCGCCGCGGCGGCTATCGTCTTCAACATCGCCTTGATCCCCCGCCTCGGAGACCGACTGATCCGGCCGGGAGAGCGAGAACGGGTGCTGCGATCGGGAGTGGTGCTCTACGCCGTCGCCGTGCTCGTGCTGATTCTGATCTTCCGGCATCGGCTGGAGATCGCGGCAGGGGCTTGGGGAATTCTGGCCTTCGGAGACGGAGCGTCCACCCTGCTGGGCGGCACCTTGGCGGGGCCGAGGCTTCCGTGGAACCCGAAGAAGAGCTGGATCGGATCGGCGGCCTTCCTGCTCTTCGGGTCGGTGGGAGGGGCGGCGCTGATGTCCTGGGTCGGCGCGCGCTACGACGCGCCGGCTCAGGGGCTTCCGATCTGGGTCCTGGCGAGCGTCGCGGCCCTGGCGGGGGCGATCGTGGAGAGTCTTCCCCTGGCGCTCGACGACAATCTCTCGGTGCCGCTGTTCTGCGGAGCCTTGCTGCGCTCGCTCCAGCTACTGGATCCGCGGGTCTGGACCGATTCCGCGGCGTTGCTCCGCCACGACTTCTTCCTGGGTCTGGCCCTCACCGGCCTCTTCGCTCTGGCGGCGCGGGGCACGGGCTCGGTCTCCTGGTCCGGAGTGGCGGGTGGAATGCTGGTGGGAACGGTCATCGCGACGTTCGCGGGCCCTTCCGGCTTCGCCGTCCTGGCGCTTTTCTTCATCCTGGGATCGGTGGCGACGCGGCTCGGATACGCGCGGAAGGCCCGCCGGGGCATCGCCCAGGAGGACCGCGGCGCCCGCGGCTGGGTGCACGCGCTGGCGAACGGCTCCGTTCCCGCCTATCTCGCCTTTCTCGGCGCGTCAACCTCGCCGGAGCTGGCGGCGATGCTTCGAGTCGCCTTCGTGGCTTCGGTGGCCACCGCCGCCTGCGACACGCTCGGCTCGGAAGCTGGACCCCTCGGCAAGGGGGAGCCGCTGCTCATCACCCGGATGAGAAGAGTTCCCGCCGGCACTCCGGGGGCCGTCTCGCTGCTGGGGACGGGGGCAGGCGCGGCCGGCGCGCTGCTGATCGGGATGCTCGCCGCCGCCCTGGGGACGATCCCGGCCTGGACGATCGGAGTCGTCGTCGCGGCCGCGCTCTTGGGCGCCCTGCTGGAGTCGGTGCTGGGAGCGACGCTCGAGCCGATGGGCCTGGTCGACAGCGAAACGATCAATTTCGTGAACACGGCGGCCGGCGGTCTCGCGGCCCTGGCCTTGATGCGGTGGGCGGGAGGGGGTACCCCGTGAGGCCGTCCGACCTCCTCGGGGGTCTTCCGCATCATTCCCTGGCGAAGCTCGCCCGCTCGCTGTCGAAATGGCGCGTCTTCCTGGCATTCGCCCGGCCTTTCACCCTGCTGCCGCCTCTCCTGGGAGTCGTGTCGGGAGCGATCACGGCCTTCGGATCGGCGCACAACCCCGACCCTCAGCGCCGGCTGACCGCCAGCGTGATCGCGACCATCGCGCTCGGCTCGCTTTGTGCGGCGATGCTCAACGCCGCCTCCAACGGAATCAACCAGATCTACGATCTCGAGATCGATCGCCGGAACAAGCCGGGAAGACCGCTGGTGACGGGCGCCCTGTCTCTCGCGGAGGGATGGTGGTTCTCGGCGGTTCTGTACGTGCTGGCGCTCCTTCCCACCTGGCTGGTGGTCGTCTATCCCTACAACTCGGCGGCTGAGAAGCTCGCGGCCCCCCTGGCGCGTCACGAGTGTTTCTTCATCTATCTCGCGGGGATGGTCCTCACCGTCGTGTATTCCGTCCCGGCGTTCGGCCGGACGAAGCGCAGTGGATTCTGGGCGAATCTCACGATCGCCGTCCCGCGCGGCGGGCTTCTCAAGGTGGCCGGCTGGTCGATGGTCGCGAGCGTCATGCATCCCGAGCCCTGGTTCATCGGCCTGATCTTCTTTCTGTTCCTGCTCGGCGCCAGCTCGACCAAGGACTTTTCCGACATGGAAGGGGACCGCGCTCATGGGTGCTCGACGCTGCCGATTCGCTATGGAGTGCGGACGGCGGCCCGGATGATCGCGCCCTTCTTCGTTTTTCCATGGCTGCTGATGCCGCTGGGCGCTCACGTGGCGGATCCGTGGAACCCTACCCGTCGCCTCCTATCGGGCAACGCCGCGATCTTGACGGGGGTCGGAGCGGCGCTGACCCTCTGGGGGCTCTGGACCTCGTACCTGATCACCAAGGATCCCGAGGATCTGGCGACGACCGAGAACCACCCGTCATGGACCCACATGTACATGATGATGATGTTCGCGCAAGTCGGATTCGCAGTTGCCTACCTCGTGTGAAGCAAAATCCTTCCTTGCCCGCCGCGGCCTTTCGCCCGCGTGGCGGCGCCTCGGGGCGGCGATCGGGATCCTCGCGATCGGGCTCGTCGCCGCGACGGCCCGGCCGGGCGAGGCGCCGCCTCCGAGCCTGGTCATCCTTTCTCTGGATGGACTGCGCCACGATGACCCCCAGCGCGTCGCCGGAGGGGCGTTCTCGAGGCTGGCTCGGGAGGGAGCCAGCGCGGTGCGGATGGAGCCGCCCTTTCCGGCCTCCACGTTTCCCGCTCACGCGACGCTCGCGACGGGATGTTATCCGGAGCGTCATGGAATCCTCAACAGCCGCTTTCGCGACGCCCGGCGCGGCGAATTCGATCGATCGAACGATCCCGAGTGGATCGCGTGCGAGCCTCTCTGGGTGACGGCGGAGAAGCAGGGGGTGAGAGCCGGGGTCCTCAATTGGGTCGGCTCGTTCGGACGCTGGCGCGGACGGGCGGCAAGCTATCACGATCCCGCTTTCACACCCCGCACCGATCGGGTGACGATCGAGGGGGTGGTCCGATGGCTCGGGCTGCCCGCGCCGCTCCGGCCGCGGTTGATTCTGGCCTATCTCGAAGGCGTGGATCACACGGCGCACCGCGACGGTCCGGATTCGGCGCGCGCCCGACAAAGGGTGGTTGTAGAAGATCGGCTCCTCGCATCCTTCATCGCTCGCATCGGATCGCTGCCCGGCGGCGCGGGAGTGAATCTGATCGTCGTCAGCGATCATGGGATGGCGGTCAGGAATTCGGCGCTCGATCCCGGGACGGCCCTTGCCCGGGCGGGGATTCCCGGACGCACGTGGAGCTCCGGCGGATCCGCGAACGTCTACCTTCGCAGAAAGGAGGATCTCCCCCGCGCGGCGCGAGTCCTGGCGGGACTGCCCGGGTTGGAAGTGTATCGGAGCGGCGCGATTCCCGGAGATCTGCACTACGATTTCCCCGGCCGGACCGGAGATCTCGTCCTGATCGCGCCGGTCGGGGCGGAGCTGGGGAGTGATTCCTTTCCCGAGAAGCTCGGCGGGATCCACGGATATCGCGGCACGGAGCCGTCGATGGGAGCCGTGTTCTTCGGTTGGGGTCCGGCGTTCGGGCCGGGGAATCGCGTGGAGGGGATTCGCGCCGTCGACGTCTATTCCCTGGCGTGCCGGATCCTGGGGATCGCCCCTTCGGGCTCCGAACAAGGCGGAGTGCCGCCGGGAATCCTCAGGACGCCCGGGAAGCCTCGGGCTCGCGGGGATCAGACGGGGACTTGCGGGCGATGCGGACGTGAGCCGGCCGGAGGGTCTGGCCGCGCAGGGTGAAGCCCCGGCGAATCTCGTCGAGAACGATTCCATCCTGGCTTTCATCGTCCACGGAGGCGACCGCCACCGCCTCCGCGAGATGCGGATCGTAGGCGGTACCCACCAGGCTCATCGGCGCGATCCCCTGCCTTGCGAGGACCGACAGGAACTGGTCACGGACCTGGACGAGCCCCAGGCGCAGCGAGGCAGGATTACTGTCCGTCTCTGCGGAAGCGACGCCTCGGTCGAGGCTGTCCACGACCTCGAGGATCTCCCGCAGGTACTTCTCCACCTCTACCTGGGCTCTCTTCTCCATCTCGCGCCGCAGGCGTGCGCGGAATTCGTCCGCCTCCGTTTCCTTCCGCCGCAGCAGATCGAGCGCCTCGGAGAGCTTCCCTTCCGCGGCGCGGGCGCGCTCTTCCAGCCCGGCCACCACGGTGGGGTAGCGAGGGGAAGGGGACGAGGTCTTCGAGGCGGAGTCATCGCCGGGTTCCGCGTCGAAGCGTGGCCTGCGATCGTGGACTTGAATGGGAACGGCTGTCGGCGCCCGGTTTTCCTGCTCTCTTTCCGGGTCTCGCATGGCGCCCTTCCTAACGGCCCAACAGCCGCCGGATCCGCTCGGGAATCGGCGGATGAGTGCTGAACAAGCTGGTCAGTGCCCCGCCGGAAAAGGGCTTGACGATGAAGAGATGGCTGGTGGCGGGACCGCCGGCGGCCGCCATGGGGATGCGCTTCGAGTATTGCTCGAGTTTCTCGAGCGCCCGCGCCAGGCCGTAGGGATGGCCGGCAAGATGCGCGCCCGAGGCGTCCGCCTGGTATTCGCGGGCCCGGGAAACGGCCATCTGGATGAGCATCGCCGCGAGGGGAGCGACGATGGCGGCCACCAGAAGGCCAAGCACTCCGCCTCCGCGTTCGCTGTCCCGGCGGTCCCCGTATCCTCCGAAGAAGGCGGCCCAGCGCGCCATATGGGCGAGGAACATCACGGCGCCGGCCAGCGTGGCCGCGACGGAACTGATCAAGATGTCCCGGTTCTTCACGTGGGCCAGCTCGTGGGCGAGTACGCCCTCCAGCTCCTCGTCGTCCAGGAGCTCGAGGATTCCCTGGGTCACCGCCACGGCGGCATGTTGCGGATTCCGTCCGGTCGCGAAAGCGTTGGGAGCCGCCTCGGGAAGGAGGTAGAGGCGGGGAAACGGAAGGCCCGATTTCCCGCAGAGGCGCTCCACGATGGAATACAGACGGGGCGATTCCTGGCGCGACACGGGGCGGGCGCGCGTGGCCGCGAGGACGATCCGGTCGGAGAACCAATAGGAAAAGAAGTTCATCACCGCGGCCAGGACCAGGGCGACCACGGCGCCTCCGCGGCCGCCGAAATATCCGCCGATGCCGACGATCAGGGCGGTCAGGATTCCCAGGAGGAGTGCGGTCTTGAGGGCGTTGGTCATTGCTTCTCCATCATCAGCGGGCGCGGCGCCGCGACGCTAGCGGATCGGGACTTGAATCTGTTTCGGCTTGCTCTCGGTCTTCTTCGGCAGCGTCACTTCCAGGATGCCATTCTTCAACTCGGCCTGGATTGCCGTCTGATTGACGTTTCGCGGCAGCATGAAGGAGCGGTAGAACGACCCAAAGGACCGCTCGATACGGTGATAGTCTTCCCGGCGGGATCCCGCGGGGAAAGGGCGGTCTCCTTTCAGGGTGAGATGGTCGTCCGCGACCTTCAGCTCGATTTTCTCCAGCGAAACGCCTGGCAGATCGGCGCGCAGCACGATCCGCTCCGGAGTTTCTTCGATGTCCACCGCCGGAGCCCAGCCGGCGCCCGGATCCTCCTGGGCCGACCCTCCCGGGTGGAGAGCTTGCTCGAAGAGGCGGTTCATCCGCTCCTGGAGATTCATGAGATCGTGGATCGAGCCGCGCGTGACGCTCACGAAAAGGTCCTCCCGGTGCGACGCCCCCGCGCTTCGACGGAGCAGGCCGTCCGATGGTTGTGGCCGACATTATAGAAGCCCGGCTTACGAAGGGTCAAACCTTCCTCCCGGCCGGTCAAGCGGCCTTTCCGAAGACGATTCCCGTCCCCTTGGGGTCGATGTTGACCTGGACTCGATCCCCCGGCTTGAGCGATCCTTTGAGGACTTCCTCCGCCAGCGGATCGAGGATGTGGCGCTGGATGGCGCGTTTCAGCGGCCTTGCCCCGAAATCCTCGTCGTAACCGACGCGGGCCAGGTACTGCTTCGCCTCGGGGCTGACGGCGATCGTGATCTTCCGATCGGTGAGCGTCCTCTCGACGCGGGCGATCTGGATGTCCACAATCTTGTCGAGATCCTCGCGGGAGAGGGGATCGAAGCGCACGATCTCGTCGATCCGATTCAGGAACTCCGGGCGGAAGAACTTGCGGAGCTCGGAGAGCACCGCGCGATGCCACGCGTCCTTGCCTCCGGAAACCTCCCGGGGAACCGGCAGGTTCGTCGTCATGATGATCAGCGTGTTCTTGAAGTCCACGACGCGTCCCTGTCCATCCGTCAGGCGGCCGTCGTCGAGGACCTGGAGGAAGACGTTGAACACCTCCGGGTGCGCCTTTTCGATCTCGTCGAAAAGCAGAACCGAATAGGGCCGCCGGCGCACCGCCTCGGTGAGCTGGCCGCCTTCCTCATAGCCGACGTACCCTGGGGGGGCGCCGAGCAGACGCGCCACCGCGTGTCTTTCAGAGTATTCGGACATGTCGATGCGCACCATCGCGCGCTCGTCGTCGAACAGGGTCTCGGCGAGCGCCTTGGCGAGCTCGGTCTTCCCGACCCCGGTGGGCCCCATGAAGATGAAGGACCCGATGGGCCGGTTGGGATCCTGGATCCCCGCCCGGGCGCGGCGCACCGCGTTGGAGACCGCCGCGATCGCCTCTTTCTGTCCGACCACCCGCTGCGCCAGCCGTTCCTCGAGCGCGAGAAGGCGCTGCGCTTCCCCTCCCAACAGGCGGGAAACCGGGATTCCGGTCCACTTCGCGACGATTTCCGCGACGTCCTCCTCGTCCACCTCCTCCTTCAGCATCTTACGGTCCTTCTGGAGCTCGGCGAGACGCGCGTTGGCTTCCTCCGTCCGCTTCTGCAGCGCCTGGAGGGCTCCGTAACGCAGCTCCGCCGCCTTCCCCAGGTCCCCTTCGCGCTCCGCCTTCTCCGAAGCGATGCGGGTCGACTCCATCTCTTCCTTGAGCGCCCGGATCTCCTTGATGATCCGCTTCTCCGCTTCCCAATGAGCCCGCATGCGGTCCCGCTCTTCGGAAAGCTGGGCCAGGTCCCGGGAGATCCTCTCGAGCCTTTCCCGGGAGGCCGGGTCCTTCTCCTTCTTCAGGGCTTCCCGCTCGATCTCCATCTGGACGATCCGCCTTTGGATCTCGTCGATTTCCGTCGGGACGGAATCGATTTCGATCCTCAGACGGGACGAAGCCTCGTCGATGAGATCGATCGCCTTGTCCGGCAGGAAGCGCTCGGCGATGTACCGATGGGAGAGGGTGGCGGCGGCGATGAGCGCGGAATCCTGGATGCGGACGCCATGGTGGACCTCGTAGCGCTCCTTGAGACCGCGCAGGATGGCGATCGTGTCCTCCACCGAGGGCTCGAGGACCATGACGGGCTGGAATCTCCGCTCCAGCGCGGCGTCTTTCTCGATGTGTTTGCGATATTCGTCCAGGGTCGTGGCGCCCACGCATCGCAGCTCGCCGCGCGCCAGCGCGGGCTTGAGCATGTTGGAGGCGTCGATGGCCCCTTCGGCCGAACCTGCGCCCACCAAGGTGTGAAGCTCGTCGATAAACAGGACGACCGCTCCCTCGGCCTCCTGGATCTCCTTCAGGACCGCCTTGAGCCGGTCCTCGAACTCGCCGCGGTACTTGGCTCCCGCGATGAGGGCGCCCAGGTCGAGGGCGATGAGCTTTTTCTCCTTCAGCGAGTCGGGGACGTCTCCATCCACAATCCTTTGGGCGAGTCCCTCGACGATGGCGGTCTTCCCCACGCCGGGCTCGCCGATCAGCACGGGATTGTTCTTGGTCCGGCGGGAAAGGACCTGGATGACGCGGCGGATTTCGTCGTCGCGGCCGATGACCGGATCGAGCTTCCTCTGGCGGGCCGCGAGCGTCAGGTCCCTGCCGTAGCGGGCGAGGGCCTGGTACTTCCCCTCGGGATCGGGATCCGAAACGCGCTGTGATCCTCGGACCGCCTTGAGGGCCGCGAGGACGCGGGGGGAATCGATGCCGGAGCCGCGCAGAGTCGAGGCGAGGCTCCCGGGAGACTGGACGATGGCCAGGAAGAGGTGTTCCGCGCTCACGTATTCGTCTTGGAACTGGGCCGCCAGGCGCACCGCGGACTCGAGAATCTTCTGGAATTCCGGGGACGGTCGGGTCTCTCCTTCGCCGCCGGAGACCCGGGACGATTTCTGCAGCTCCAGCTCGATCTGCGACTGCAAGGCCGTCCGGTCGACCTCCATTTGGGAGAGGAGAGCCGGAACCACTCCTTCCGGTTGGGAGACGAGGGCTTGCAAAAGATGGGCGGCAACGAGGGTCGGGTTCCCCCTTGAAGACGCCATCTCCTGAGCCGATTGGACCGCCTCTTGAGCTTTCGTCGTGAACTTGTCAAAGCGTATCAAGCGTCACACCCTGGAGTTAGTATTTAGTGCAATAGTATAATATTAATTTAGTCAATCATTGTCAATATTATGGTTCGACGCCGTATTTTATCGCAAAGGAGTCTTGGATACCGGCTCCGTGGATTCACATTGATCGATCCGCCGGGGTTGGGTTACGATCTTGGGTCAACTTTCCGCATTCAGCATGACTGCGCTCGCTGTCCCCCGGCGGGGGAAAGGAGAACCGTGAGTTCCCGACTTTTCGAGACCGATCCGGAGGTGGCCAGCGCCATCGAGTCGGAAGTGGCCCGTCAGGCGGGGAACATCAATCTCATCGCTTCGGAGAACCTTGTCAGTGAGGCGGTTCTCGAGGCCATGGGATCCGTCTTCACCAACAAATATGCCGAGGGATACCCGGGAAAGCGCTACTACGGCGGATGTCAGCACACCGACACGGTGGAGTCCCTGGCGATCGAGAGAGCCAAGAGGCTCTTCGGCGCCGAGCACGCCAACGTCCAGCCCCACTCGGGAGCCCAGGCCAACATGGCCGTCTACTTCGCGGTGCTCAAGCCGGGCGACGTCATCCTGGGGATGAGCCTTCCTCACGGAGGGCACCTGACCCACGGCCATCCGCTGAATTTCTCCGGCGCCTATTTCAAGGTAGTTCCTTACGGAGTGGACCGGGCCACGGAGTTGTTGGACTACGACGCGATCCAGAAACTCGCCCTTGAGCACCGCCCCAAGCTGATCGTCGTCGGGGCCAGCGCCTATTCGCGGATCATCGACTTTCCGCGGATTCGGGCCATTGCCGACGCCTGTGGCGCGATGGTGATGGCCGATGTGGCTCACTACGCGGGTCTCATCGCCGCCGGCGAATACCCGAACCCGGTGCCCTTCTCGGAGTTCGTGACCCTCACGACTCACAAGACGTTGCGAGGCCCGCGCGGGGGTCTCATCCTTTGCCGGCAGCGCTTCGCGAAAGAAGTCGACCGAGCGCTCTTTCCGGGCATACAGGGAGGGCCGCTCGTCCACATGATCGCCGCCAAGGCGGTCGCCTTTCAGGAGGCCTTCTCGAAGGGCTTCAAGGAGGATCAGGCCGCGACGCGCCGCAATGCCCGCGTCCTCGCGGAGGCTCTGGCGGGCCGCGGGTACCGGGTCATCTCCGGCGGAACCGACTGCCATCTCTTCATGATGGACGTCTTCCAAAAAGGGATGACCGGGCAGCAGGCCGAGAATGTCCTGGGTGAGGTCGGCGTCGCCGTCAACAAAAACGCCATCCCTTTCGACACCAACCCGCCCATGAAGGCCAGCGGCCTGCGGATTGGAACCCCTTCGGTGTCCACGCGCGGCATGCGCGAGGCCGAGATGAAGGAGATTGGAGCCCTGGTGGCCGACGTTCTGGAGGGCGGTTCCAGAGCCGAGGTCCTGGCCGGAGCGCGCGCCAAGGTCCAGGCGCTCTGCGCGAGATTTCCGTTCTATGAGGGGCTCTCGGGCCGCTACGCGGGGAAATCCTCCGGTGCCGGGGCTCGTGGCTGAAAGCGCCTCCTCCAAGAAGCTCTACCTCCTGGACGGTACTTCCCACATCTATCGCGCCTTCTACGCCATCCGCCGGCTGACGGGCCCCGCGCGGCAACCGACGAACGCGACGTACGGATTCACCCAGATGGTGCGAAAGCTCCTGCAGGACCAGAAGCCGGAGCACCTCGCCATCGTATTCGATCGGCCGGAGCCGACCCACCGCCACGAGATTTTCCCCAAGTACAAGGCCAACCGCCTCGTTCCGCCGGAAGATCTGGTCAGCCAGATTCCCGACGTCAAGCGCGTCTGTCGCGCGCTGGGAATCCCGATCGTGGAGCTGGCCGGGTTCGAGGCGGACGATCTCATCGGAACGCTGGCGCGAAAGGCCTCGGGCGAGGGGTTTCAGGTGGTCATCGTCTCGAGCGACAAGGACATGCTCCAGCTCGTCGACGAGACGACCTCGATCCTGCATCCGGTGCGCGGCGAGCTTCTGGACGCGGCGGGGGTGATGAGGAGCTTCGGCGTGATGCCGGCGCAGGTCGTGGAAGTGCTCGCGCTGCTCGGGGATTCCAGTGACAACGTGCCGGGCGTTCCCGGCATCGGCGAGAAGGGCGCGCGGGAGCTGATCGCCCGCTACGGCAGCCTGGAGGGATGCCTGGAGCACGCCTCCGAAATCCCCCGGAAGAGCTACCGGGAGAGTCTCCTCGAGAACCAGGAGCAAGCCCGGATCAGCCGGGATCTGGTCCGCATCAGCTTCGACGTCCCGGTGGACTGGAGCGCCGATTCCTTTCGTCTCGGCGGCACGTCTCGGGTGGAGGCGCGCCGGCTGTTCGCGGAGCTGGGATTCACGAGGCTGCTCGAGGAGCTCGCGGCGTCCGCTCCGGCGGAGATCGACGCTCCCGAGACTGCGGCGGCCGTCCCGCGGCCCGAGGTCGCCCTGGAGGAGCTGCAAAGCGAGGAGGACGTCCGCAGGGCAATCGCGTCGCTGGCCGGGTGCGGGCGCCTGGCACTGACTCCCTTCTTCTCGACCGCCGAGCCGATGCGGGCCGAGCTCGCAGGCCTCGGGTTTTCGGCCTCTCCGGAACAGGCGTTCTTTGTCTCCTTTCGGCCGGACGACCTCGCCGCCTCGGGACGCCCGGCCGAGGCTGAGGTTCTGAACCGTCTGGCCCCCTTCCTGGCCGACCCTAATGTGAGGATCGTCTCGCAGGACATCAAGCAGCTGCAGGTCTATCTCGCGCGACAAGGAATCCCCATCGTCGGGGAGTTCCTCGATACGACGCTGGCGGGATACCTGCTCGATCCGGAGCGCCGGGACTACTCCCTGGCGGTGCTGGAGAGCGCTTATCTAGGGGGGCAAGAGGCGACCGCCGGCTCGCGGGACAGGCAGCCTGCGGACCCGGCCCGTGAGGCGGCCCGCTCGGGATCCACGCTTCTGGAGCTCGAGGGACGGCTTTGCCGCCGCCTGGAGGAAGAGCGGCTCTTGAATCTGTACCGGGACGTGGAAATGCCTCTCGTCTCGGTGCTCGCGGCGATGGAGCACGCGGGGGTTCTGATCGACGCCGATCTTCTGCATCGCATCGCGCGGCAATGGATGCGGGATCTGGAGACGATCGAGGAAAAGGTCTACGGCCTCGCGGGGGATCGTTTCAACATCAATTCTCCCCAGCAGCTCAGGGAAGTCCTTTTTCAGAAGCTTGGGCTGACTCCCGGCCGAAAGACCGAGAAAGGCAAGCTCCACTCCACGGGAATGGACGTGTTGGAGGACCTGGCGGGAACCCATCCGCTTCCCGCCGCCATCCTCGACTATCGCAGCCTCTCCAAGCTATTGTCCACTTACGTCGAGGCGTTGCCCCGGATGGTGAATCTTGAAACCGGACGCGTGCATGCCTCCTTCAATCAGGCCATGGCGGCCACTGGCCGCCTGTCGAGCAGCAATCCGAATCTCCAGAACATTCCGATTCGAAGCGACCGGGGGCGCCAGATCCGGAAAGCGTTCGTCGCCGAGCCGGGATGGCGGATCCTCGCGGCCGACTATTCGCAAATCGAGCTGCGAGTGCTCGCGCACCTTTCGGGCGATCCGGAGCTCGTCCGCGCCTTCCGGGAAGGCGAGGACATTCATGCCCGGACCGCCGCGGGGGTTTTTGGAGTGGCCTCGGAGCTCGTGACGGGCGATCTGCGGCGTCAAGCGAAGGCGATCAATTTTGGGATCATTTATGGGATGGGGGCGTTTCGTCTGGCGAAGGAGCTGGTCGTCTCCAACGCCGTGGCTCAGCGCTTCATCGACGATTACTTTCTGCGGTTCGCAGGGGTCAGGAAGTACGTCGACGGCGTCGTGGAGAGGGCCGAGAGGGAAGGGAAGGTGTTTACGCTTCTGGGCCGCATGAGGCCGGTCCCGGAGATACGAAGCCGTAACGCCAACTTGCGCAGGCAGGGAATTCGCGTGGCCGTCAACACCACGGTCCAGGGGACGGCGGCGGATCTCATGAAGATGGCGATGATCCACCTCCATTCCGATCTCAAGCAAGGGAATCTCCGAAGCCGGTTGCTGATCCAGGTGCATGACGAGCTGCTCCTGGAAGTGCCCGAGGAAGAGCTGAAGGAAGTCAGCCTTCTGGTGAAGAACGCCATGGAAAGTGTCCACCCGCTGGACGTTCCCCTCCTGGCGGAGATTCGAAGCGGGCCAAACTGGCTCGAGACGCGTTGAGTTTCCGCCTTCCGCCCGGCGATTCGCCGCCGGCGATTGACTCTCCGACACCGAGATCTAGATTATGAGCAGGATCTGCTCGGACGGCGCATAGGAGAGTCGGTTTGCCCCAGGCCACTGACAAAAAGGGTCATTCCTCGCCTCGTGTTGTTCCGGGGCCTTGGAATACCCCCCCTGGGATCCTCGTCGTGGATGACGAGCCCGCGATTCGCGATATCCTCCGTGAAGGACTGACGGATTCCGGGTACGTCTGCACTCTCGCCTCCAACGGACACGAGGCATTGGAGCGGCTGAAGGACTTCGAGTACTCCCTCGTTCTCAGCGATATCGACATGCCCAAGATGGACGGCGTCCAGCTTCTCCAGGCGGTGAAGGATCGGAATCCGGACATCGAAGTCGTGATGATCACGGGCGTCGTCGACGTCGAGATGGCGTTGCGCGCCATTCGTCTGGGAGCGAACGACTATCTCACCAAGCCCTTCAACCTCGAGGAAGTGCGATTCACCATCGAAAAGGCGCTGGAGAAGAGGCGCCTGATTCTCGAGAACCGGCAATATCAGCGAAACCTGGAGGAGAAGGTCGCGGAAAGGACGGCCCAGCTGGTGCTCAAGCACCGTGAGATCCAGGGCCTCTTCGAGAAGCTGCAGACGTCCTACGAGACGACGCTGGAAGCGCTCGCGGCCGCCCTCGACACGCGGGACACGGAGACCCAGGGGCATTCCGTCCGGGTCAGCGAGTACACGGTCGTCATCGCCGGTCGAATGGGAGTCAAGGAGCCCGAGCTGACGGACATCCGGCGCGGCGCCTTGCTGCACGACGTCGGGAAGATCGGGATTCCGGACGCCGTCCTCCGCAAGCCAGGGAAGCTGACCGTCGAAGAATGGGCCGAGATGAAGAAACATCCCGAAATCGGACACCGGATTCTTTCGGGAATCAATTTCCTCGAGAAGTCGCTCCCTCTCGTCATCTCGCATCAGGAGAGGTTCGACGGCTCGGGGTACCCGCACGGACTCCGGGAGGAGGCGATTCCCCTGGGGGCGCGGATCTTCGCGGTCGTGGATACGCTCGACGCGATGACCTCGGATCGGCCCTACCGGAAAGCGCTATCCTACGAGGTCGCGCGCGCGGAAATCGTCCGGAATTCGGGCATTCAATTCGATCCGCGGGTCGTCGAGGTGTTCCTGACGATCTCCCCGGAGGAATGGAAAGCCATCCACCGCCGGATTTCCGCCAGCCTCCTTCGTCCGGCCGCGGTGTCCTAGAGTCTTCCCCGGATCCCCAGCCGGGTCCGGGGATCGAGCCAGTCCCTCAGGAAGTCTCCGACGAAATTGAAGCTCAGCACGACGAGCATGATGGCGAGCCCCGGATAGAGGACAAGGTGGGGCGCGTCGAGCAGATGCTGGCTGCCGCTGCGTAGCATGCTCCCCCAGCTGGGGCTGGGAGGAGGCAGGCCCAGGCCCAGAAAGCTGAGGCCCGCTTCGGAAAGGATGACCCCGGCCATCCCCACGGTCGCTTGGATGATCAACGGCCCGGCGATGTTGGGCAGGAGATGAAGCCATAGAATCCTGCCCTTCCTGGCCCCCGAGGCCCGGGCCGCCAGGACGAATTGCATCTCACGCGTCTTGAGGACCTGGGCTCGGGTCAGCCGGGCGTAGCCGACCCACCCGATCAGGCAGAGCGCGAGGGCGAGGTTCCCCAGGCCGGGCCCGAGGACCGCCACCAGCGATATGGCCAGAAGGATGCTAGGAAACGACAGGAGGATGTCGATGACGCGCATGACCAGATCGTCCACCCATCCTCCGGAGAGACCGGCCAACGATCCGATCAGGGTCCCGAAGCCGGCGGAGATCAGGACCACAGCCAGGCTCAATATCAGGGAGATTCGCGCCCCCAACACCAGCCTCGAGAGCGTGTCCCGGCCCAGCTCGTCGAGACCGAGAGGATGGTGCGGTGTAGGGGGAGAGAAGCGAAGGGCGAGATCCTGCGTCCCCGAGGAGTAGGGCGCCAGAAAGGGCGCCGACAGCGCGACGAGCGTCAAGACCGCGAGAATGCCGGCGCCGGCGAGGGCCATCGGATCGCGCCGGAGATTGCCCCAGAAGGAGCCCGCGGAGGCGGCGCCGGGGAATCCGCTATCACGCCTCGCCATAGCGGATCCTCGGATCAAGCAGGACGTACGCGATGTCGGTCAGGAGATTGACCGCCACATAGGTCAGCGAAATCGCCAGGATGCAGCCCTGCACGAGCGGGTAATCCCGCGTCTCGATCGCCTGAATCGTCAGCCTGCCGAGGCCGGGCCATCCGAAGACCGTCTCGGTGATGATTGCTCCCGTCAGCAGGACCCCGAGCTGCATTCCAAAAACCGTGAGGACAGGATTCAGGGCGTTTTTAAACGCATGAAGCAGCACGATCTTCCATTCTCCGAGTCCGCGCGCGCGCGCCGCCGACGAGTAGGGCTCGGCCATTTCCTCGAGGAGACTGGATCGGATCATCCTCATGAGAATCGCCGCCAGGGCCGAGCCCATGGTGACGGCGGGCAAGACGATGGAGAGCGGACTCTCCATTCCCGATACGGGGAACCAGTCCAGCCTCACCGAGAAGAGGAAGATCAGCATGGGCCCGACCCAGAAGTTGGGCAAAGACAGCCCGACGAGCGCCAGGAGGCTCGCGGCCCGGTCGAGCGGCCGTCCGCGATGGGTTGCCGCGATGATCCCCGCCGGGAAGGAGATCAGGACCGCCAGGAGCATGCTCGCTCCCGCCAGCGCGAGCGTCGCCGGATAACGGTCCAGCACGAGCCGCGAGACCGGCTCCCGGTAGCGGATCGAATCACCGAGGCTGCCGCGCATGAGTCCCAGGAGGAAGTCGGCGTATTGGACGAGGAGCGGCTTGTCCAGTCCGAGGCGCGCTCGCAAGTCGGTGACGTCGACGGCCCGGGCTCCCTCTCCGAGCATGACCTGGACCGGATCGCCCGGGATGAAATGAATCAGTGAGAAGACGAGCGTGCAGACACCAAGAAGCACCGGGAGGAACAGCAGGCAGCGGCGAAAGAGGTAGGATCTCAAGGAGGATCTGTCCCCCGGCTCGGGAGGCAATTCCCGCGGGGCGGGGCCCGGCGGAGGGCCGTTTTTTCGGACGGTCAAAGCCCCGGACGAAGCCCAGGTCAAGGCTTGACAAGGCCGCGCGACGGGCCGGAATCATAACACAAGTGGACCGCCGGAAGGACGACGGATCGATTTCTTGACTGGACCGATGCAATTCTATATATTGCTGGCAGGCAGGGGTTTACGACCTTCGAATCGGCAAATCGGAGACCGGGGAAACCGGTCGTCTCATGAGGCCATCATTGAAGATTTCATCCCACAGAGTTGCTGCCCTTGGCATGCTCTTTCTGCTCTTCCTGAACTCCCAGTCGTCGTCGGCGGCCGCGCGGCCGGGGGCTTCTTCCTCGACCCCGTTGAAGGAGGTTCTGGTTCGATTCAATCAGGTCCAGGACGACACCCGCAGCCTGACCGCAAGCTTCACCGAACGGAAAAACCTTGGGCTTCTGGCCAAGCCGCTCGTCTCGAACGGCACCTTCCTGTACTCCAAACCGACCCGTATCAAGTGGGAGTATTCCGATCCCGAGCCGCGCGTCTTCCTGATCACGGAAGACCATTTCGTGGCCTATTATCCGGCTCAAAAGAAGGCCGAAGAGGTTCCGCTGAGCAAGCTGGCGGGCCGTCGCGTGTTCAGGGTCTTCGGGATCGGCCAAACGGCCGAGGATCTCGAGAAGTTCTTCGACATCTCCCTCGGCGATCCGGGATCCGAGAAGGGGACTTTCCTGCTCGTGCTGACCCCCAAGCGCCGCCGGGTGAAAGACCGGCTGCAGATCGTTCGTTTTTGGGTGGACTCGAAGAGCTACCTGCCCCGGCAGCTTGAGTACGTCGAAGCGGACGGCGATTCGACGATTCTGACGTTCAGCAACATCCGGGTCAATCCGGCCATCACCGAAACGCGCTTCAACGTGGAGATCCCCAAGGACGTCCGCATCAGCAATTCATTTTCGGGCTTTACGGGCACTTCGATGAGCCATTGAGCCCGGGCCGGCCTCTGCGGTTCCCCCGTCCCTCTCGCCCCGTGTCCTTTCAAACAAAAAACCCCGCCGGACGCCTTTCGCGAGCGTCCGGCGGGGCCTGAATCCTGCCTCGAAATCAGTACATTCCGCCCATACCGCCGCCGCCGTGAGGCATGGCGGGGGCCTTCTCCTTCTCGGGGATCTCGTGGATCAGCGCCTCGGTGGTAAGCATGAGTCCCGCGATGCTCGCCGCGTTCTGGAGCGCGTTGCGGGTCACCTTGGCCGGATCGATGATCCCGGCGTCGAACATGTCGACCCACTTGCCCGAATAGGCGTCGAAGCCGACGGCCTTCTCCTTCTCCTTGCCTTCCGCCACGATGATCGAGCCCTCATGGCCCGCATTGTTCGCAATCTGTCGCAGGGGCTCTTCAAGGGCGCGCCGCACGATGTTGATCCCGAGCTGGACGTCCTCGTTCTTTTCCCTGATCTTCTCGAGAACGGGAATGGCCCGGAGGAAGGCGATGCCGCCTCCGGGAACGATCCCCTCTTCCACGGCGGCCTTGGTCGCGTGCATCGCGTCCTCGACCCGGGCCTTCTTCTCCTTCATCTCCGTCTCGGTGGCGGCACCGACCTTGATGATGGCCACTCCGCCGACGAGCTTCGCGAGGCGCTCCTGCAGCGTCTCGCGATCGTAGTCGGAGGTCGTTTCCTCGATCTGAGTGCGAATCTGCTTGACCCGGCCCTCGATTTCCGAGGACTTGCCGGCCCCTTCGACGATCGTGGTGTTGTCCTTGTCGATAGTGACCTTCTTGGCCTCGCCGAGATCGTCGATCTTGACGTTCTCGAGCTTGATTCCGAGATCCTCGGTGATGACCTTGCCGCCCGTCAGGATGGCGATGTCCTCGAGCATGGCCTTGCGGCGGTCACCGAACCCGGGGGCCTTGACGGCGGCCACCTGAAGGGTGCCGCGGAGCTTGTTGACCACGAGAGTCGCCAGGGCTTCCCCTTCGACCTCCTCGGCGATGATGAGCAGAGGGCGTCCCATCTTGGCCACTTGCTCCAACAGCGGCAGCAGGTCCTTCATGCTCGAGATTTTCTTCTCGTGAATGAGGATGAGAGGATTGTCCAGGATGCACTCCATCCTCTCGGGGTCCGTGACGAAATACGGCGAGAGATACCCGCGGTCGAACTGCATCCCCTCTACGATCTCCAGCGAGGTTTCCATCCCCTTTGCTTCTTCGACCGTGATGACGCCGTCCTTGCCGACCTTCTCCATGGCCTGGGCGATCGTCTGTCCGATGGCCTCGTCGTTGTTCGCGGAGATGGTGCCGACCTGGGCGATGGCTTTGCCGGCGACGTCCTTGGAGATTTTCTTGATCTCTTCAACGACCTTCTCGACCGCCTTCTCGATGCCGCGCTTCAAATCCATGGGATTCGCACCGGCCGTGACCGCCTTGCAACCCTCCCGATAAATCGATTGCGCCAGGACGGTGGCCGTGGTCGTGCCGTCGCCGGCCACGTCGCTCGTCTTGCTCGCCACCTCGCGGACCATCTGGGCGCCCATGTTCTCGCGCGGATCTTCGAGTTCGATCTCCTTCGCGACGGTCACTCCGTCCTTGGTGCTGGTCGGGGATCCGAACTTCTTCTCCAGGACGACGTTGCGGCCCTTCGGGCCGAGAGTGACCTTCACGGCGTCCGCGAGCTTGTTGACGCCACGCAGAATCGCGTGCCGGCAATCCTCCGAATAGACAATTTCCTTCGCTGCCATCTCTTCCTCCTGAATCGGAACCCTCGGACGAGGATCCCTTCGATGATTTGAGTCTCTTAGGTCTTGTCGAAAAAGGCGCTCAGGCCAGGATTCCGAGCACCTCGTCTTCGCGGATGATCACGTGCTCGACATCCTCGATCTTCACTTCCTGGCCCGAGTACTTTCCGATGAGGACCTTGTCGCCGACCTTCACCTCGAGCGGAATCCTCTTGCCGGACTTGTCAACCTTGCCGGCCCCCACGGCCACCACTTTTCCCTCCATGGGCTTCTCTTTTGCAGTGTCGGGAATGATGATTCCTCCCTTGACCTCCTCCTTGGGGTTGAGCCGCCGAACCAGGATTCGATCGTACAGTGGCTTTACCTTCATCGCATCTCCTCCAATAACTCGTTCATTTACCATAGTTAACAGGTTGATATTGTTAGCGCTCAAGGCTAGAGAGTGCCAATATACCGGAGACTCACCTCCGATGTCAAGCCTCCAGCGGCAGGCCGGAATCGCCAGGCATAAAGGATGCATTAACCCGGGGATGTTTTCGGAGGAGGCGGGCGACCCGGGGGAAAAAGAAAGGATGTCGATGAGCCCTAACTTGAAGATTGCCGAAGTGATTCTATATTTTCCTCGAGGCCGGCTTGAGGAGTGGAGATGACCGGAGCGACGGGTCCCACCATCGAAGATGTCAGCCAGGAGCGGCTTGAAGCCCGTATCCGGGAGGTTGCGAAGCGCCTCTTCTCGGATCAGACGTTCGACGATCTCGAGACGTGGCATCTGGCTCAGGTCATCGAGCACTGCTCGAAGGCCATCTCGGATATTTATCGGACGGTGAATCTGGAGCAGATTCTCCGGGGGGAGGCCCTCAAGCCGACGAGCCTCGAGGATCTCCAGAAAGTCATTTCCCCGGGCTCCCGAAAGCCTCTGCGCCGGGTGACGCGCGTGCCGGGGGAGCTCAAGGGAATCGGCGACCGCTGTCTCTATGACATCGGCATGGCCGGCGTCCGCGACTATCGTGGATTAAGTCTCGCCACCCTGGGGGTCCGGTCCTACCGGATGGCCGCCGAGATCCTCTCTTTCCTCGCGGACGAGAGGGATCTCCGCGAGCTGTTCCAGAGAAACCGTCTGAGGACCCTTCCGATCGAGGAGGAGATCGCGTTTCTCAAGCAATGTGCGGCGAGGTTCGGTCTGCACGCCGATCTTCTCAGCAATCTCCGGGAGGAGTCGGTCGGCAGCTCGGCGTTCGTTTCCGTCCAGCCTCCGGGCTTGCGGCACCCGGAAGGCAACTTCGGGAAGGAGCTCCCGCCGCTCGATGAGGATCTTCCCGGGGCCGCCTCTCTTCAGAACGCGGCGCCGAAAGGACTGCGCGAGCCAAGGGAACGGCTCTTGTCGCGGTATGAGCGCATCCTGCTCTTTGCCCAGACGAACATCGAGGAGGTGCGGCGCGACCTCAAGCGGCGCGTCATCGACCAGGAGGCCGCTGTCGACGCCCTCTGTGACGATTTTCTCATCAACGCGACCGGGACCCAGCTTCGCCGAATCCCCCAATCCTACTTTCTGGTGGGCCCGACGGGCGTCGGCAAGAACTACCTCATGGAGTCGCTCGCCAAAGTCCTCGAGGAGATGTGGGGGGTCGAGATCCCATTCCTGATCATCGAGGGGCCTCAATACACCTATCCCTCGGACATCAATGAGTTGAAGGGAGCGACCCGGGGCTTCATTCGAAGCGACGAGCCGGGATTGCTCACGGAATTTCACGAGCGGGCCTCCCGTGCTCCGCTTTCGATCCTGATCGTCGATGAGGTGGAGAAGGCGCATTCCCAGCTTCAGAAGTTCTTCCTTCCCATCATGGATCGTGGAACCACCCACGACAATCGAGGCCAGGAGCTGAGTTTCGAGGGGTGCATCGTCGCCTTCACCTCGAACCTCAGGCATTCGCCTCAAGACTCCCTGGAACCCATCGGTTACCGGGGACGGGGCTCCGACAGGACCCGCCGCGGAGACGAGCGGATAGAGCGGGCTTTGAGAAAGGATCTTTCTCCCGAGTTCGTCGCGCGCCTTCGCGTCATCCGCTTTTCCCCTCTCTCCCGAGCTTCCATGGAGTCGATCCTGGACTTGGAGCTGGAGGAGATATTCGAGCGCTTTCGTTCTCTGCACGGCCTGCAGCTGCGGGTCACCCGGGCGGCGCGCCGGCACCTGATCGAGATCGGCTTCAGCGAGAGCCAGGGGGCCAGGCAGCTGGCCGCGGCGGTCCGCCGCTATTGCAACATCGAGGTGAGCCGCAAGATCAAGCAGGACGAAATCCCCGGAAGCGCCGGTCGCGACGAGACGATCCAATACCTTCGCGAAGTCCGCAGCGGCGATCGCGCCTTCGAGTCGGAGGCGGTGGAAAGGAAAGTGCTCCGCCAGGCGAGAGTCCGGCTTCCCTACCGCCGGCTGATCATCGACGAATCGGGGGGAGAATTCCGTTACCGCGGCGAGGATTGATCGTGGCCCTTGGAACCTCTCTCCTCGCGCGACTCCAACGGCTCATCGAGCGAAGCTACGACTGGAACACCGGAATCGAGGACGTAGGACCTTTCGTGCTGGGCGACGCGCAATATCGGAGACTGTTTCAGGAAAAGGAATTCTTCGAGGAGCTGCCCGAAAGCGATCCCGGACCGAGAACCCTGATGACCTGGCAGGGCCCGAGGATTCGCCTCAGCGTCTATTACCCGGATGCTTTGATCGCCGGGCTCGAAAGGAAGAACCCCTTACGGCGGCTGGATGAGGAGAACGTCGGCCCTCTGTCGGTGCTGGTGGAGGAGCTGGATCATCTCCTGATGCTCGCATGGTGCGCCCGGCATCGTCGCCGCGTCGGTCTGATGGAGCTCGAGTTCCACGCGAACCTCACCAAGTTCATGGTCGTCGCGCATCTGGTCTCCCGACTGAGCCGCCGCCCGCGCCTGACCCGGGGGCAGCGCCTGTGGGTGATGCACCACCTGTTCCACGGGGCGGGCGACGGACTGCCGGCGCCATTTCGCCAGCGCTATCACACCGCCGCGCGGCTCGCGGTCCGATTTCTCGCGCACCTCGAACTCATGCCCGGCTCCGACAGGCTGCGCGCCCTCCGCCGCGTGGCGAGAAAACCCTGGGAACTCCAGAGAGCCTGTCTGGAGTCGCCGGAGCCTCAAGGCAGGCTAGGGCTTTTGCTGGGAATCTGAAGAGGCGGAATTCTGGCTGGCCAGACGCGCCAGTTGCTGGGCCTGGGGAAAGCTTTCCAGCGCCTTCTGGATCTGCGGATCGATTTCTGCGAAGACGCGGAAGCCCTCTTCGCCGCCCCACCGGGCCGCGGCGATCTCCTTCCGGATAGCGGTGCGGATGTACTCCCCGTTCTCCCGAAGATCCGCCTCGGTGAAGACGATCTTCCGCTGCTCCAGGTATTTCCTGAAGTCGTCCATGGCCCTCTCATCGAGGGCGAAGCCGCGCGGAATGTCCTTGTGCGAGACGTTGTACTGGACCGCGAAACCGAAGAAGACCTGTTCGTTCTCGAGCGTCCGGAGGAACTTTTCCAGCTTGTAGCTGTCCACCAGGATGTCCGGAGCGATGCCGCCCCCGCCATAGACGACCCGGCCGGAGTCGGTCTTGCGCGGGTCCTTGGCCGGCTGTCCGTCATCCTGCTCGTCCCGCGACAGGTAGTAGTAATCCTCCAGGGAGTCGTAGTCCCTCTGGATGAGGCGGCCGCTCGGCGTGTAGTAGTGCGCCGTGGTCAAGGCTAGCGCCGATCGGTGGCTCAACGGGTAGACCGTCTGCACCAGTCCCTTTCCCCACGTCGTCTTGCCCACGATGAGACCGCGGTCGTGGTCCTGGATGGCGCCGGCCACGATCTCCGAGGCGCTGGCGCTGTATTTGTTCACGAGAATGATGAGCGGGAAGTCGATGTGAGTGCCCATCCCCGTGGCGAGGTATTCCTGATCCGAGCCTCGGGTCCTTCCCCGGGTGAAGACGATCTTCTGGCCCTTGGCCAGGAACTTGTCCGCCACCCGGACGGCCTGCTCGAGGAGCCCGCCTGGATTGCCGCGCAGATCCAGGATGAGACGGTTCATGCCGGCGTTTTTAAGGATTCGGAGCTTCTCTTCGAGCTCCCGATCGGTCGTCTGGGTGAAATTCGTCACCCGCACGAAGCCGATCTCGGGCCGGATCATGAAAGCGTACTGGACGCTGCGCGTCGGGATGTCGTCGCGGGTGATGGTGAAATGGAGCGGCGCCTCTTCACCGGGACGGACGACGGTGATGTTGACCTGGGTTCCCTTGGCGCCTCTCAGGCGCTTCAGCGCCTGGTCCACCGTCATGTCGAGAGTGTCGACGCCCTCGATCTGCGAGATGACGTCTCCCGGACGGATGCCGGCGCGAAACGCAGGGGTGCCTTCGATGGGGGAGATGACGGTGAGAGGCCGATCGACGGAGGGCTTGGAGATGACGATCCCCAGTCCGCTGAAGCTGCCGTGCTGCTCCTCCATCATGTCCTGATAGTCGGTGGAGTTGAGGAAATTAGTATGGGGATCGAGGGTCTTGAGCATGCCGCGAATCGCGCCTTCGATGGCTACTTCCGGGACCACCTCGTCGATGTAGCGCTCCTGGACGATTCCGAGGATTTGACTGAAAGTCTTGAGACGATCGTTCGAGGTTTCGGCGGCCGCGTTCAGCCGCGGGGCGAGCAAACCTCCCGTCAGCGAGCCCGCCAGGAGAATCGCCGCCGCCATCAACCATTGCCGCCGCTTCAGCATCAGAACCCCAAAATTTTCCAGGCAATTATAGTGTCGGCATCCATCGAAGTAAAGGAAGTGCCGGTTTCCCGGCGGCGATTCCTGGACTTCTCTTGGCGCCCGTCACGGCCCTCCATGGGGCCGCGCGCCATCGTTGACTTGCAGGCCGCGACAAACTAGCATCTCCGAAGAAGATGTACGCGTCGTTGGGCCGCCGGTTTCATCGGAAAGATCGCACCGCCTGAGGACTTGTAAAGAGATGTTCGGCTCCATCGGCGCTCCCGAGCTGATCCTGATCTTCGTCATCGCCTTGCTCATCTTCGGTCCGCGAAAGTTACCGGAGCTGGGACGGGCGCTGGGGCGAGGGATCGGCGAGTTCCGGAAAGCGACCGCCGACTTGAAAACCACCCTCGAACGCGAGATCGCCGAGGAAGGCGTCTCTCCGGCCCCACCGGCGCGGCCGTGCGATACGACCGCCCACTCCGACCCGGACCCGCCTTCAACCGTCACCCAAGAAGATGGCGCAGACCGCTCCGCCTGAAGGGGGGCGGATGTCTTTCCTGGAGCATC
Organism: Candidatus Polarisedimenticolia bacterium; assembly: GCA_036004685.1. NCBI lineage: Bacteria > Pseudomonadati > Acidobacteriota > Candidatus Polarisedimenticolia > Candidatus Polarisedimenticolia bacterium. The sequence continues at coordinate 98,468 of DASYRE010000032.1, forward strand.
TCGGCGAGCTCCGGGTCAGGATTTTCCGCGCGCTCCTGTCGATCATGCTTTTCTTCCTCGTCGGTTGGTATTACTCGCGGCCGATTCTGGGTTTCTTCCTGAAACCGGTCCTGCCTTTTCTTCAAGGACGCAAACCGGTGTTCCTCGAAATCACCGAACCCTTCATCCTCTATATGAAAGTCGCCCTGGTGGCGGGCCTTTTCGCCGCCTCGCCGATGGTCCTTTATCAGGTATGGGCTTTCATCGCCCCGGGTCTCTATCCGAGCGAGCGCCGGTACGCCGCGCCCTTCATCATTTTCTCGTCCCTGTTCTTCATCGCCGGGGGCCTTTTCGGGTATTACGTCGCCTTTCCTTATGCGGCCAGGTTCCTTCTTTCCGTGGCAGGGGACTTCGAGCCAGCCCTGACCATCCGCAGCCTTTTCCAGTTCGAAAGCAGGCTGATCCTTTGGATGGGGCTTATTTTTGAGATGCCCGTCGTGATCTTCCTGCTGGCCAAGGTGGGCGTCGTCACTCCGACCTTCCTGCTTCGCAACTTCAAGTACGCGGTCCTGGCGATTTTCGTCATCGCGGCGATCGTCACGCCGACCCCGGACGTGGTCACTCAGTGCGTCTTCGCGCTGCCCATGGTCGGTCTCTACCTGCTCGGGTTGGCCACGTCGTACCTGGTGCGGCCGCGTTCCGGGCCCTAGACTCGGGAGCCGTCCTTGAGCGCCGGACTGGAACGGTTTCGAATCACCCGGGGACCGGCGGGAAGGCGGTGGATTCTGCGTGAGGGCGCTCCTCTCCGCCCGGACGCCGACCCGTGGGACAGCTGGTTGAGCGGCCGGGGAGGCGCCGTCCTCACCACGGAAGGCGGACGGTCCGCCGCACGGGTCCTATCACTGGGGCCGAATGAAGAGGTGGTGCTGCGCGTCTACCGGCACGGAGGGTTCTTGGCGGGGGTCTCCAGGGGACTGTTCTTCGGGATGGGTAGGCCTCTCCGGGAGCTGCAGGTCTCGGAATTCATCCGCCGGGCCGGGCTGCCGACTCCCGAAATCGTCGCGGTTTATTCCAAGAGAGTCCTTCCGGGCCTGTTTCGATCGTGCGTTCTCACTCGGAGGATCCCGGAGAGTCAAAACTTGCGACAGTGGCTGAGGGAAGAGGGAGGGAACCCGGCGAGCTGGGGGCCCATGATCCATCGGGTCGCCCGGGCGCTCTCCGCTCTCCATGGCGCCGGCTGCCGCCACCGGGACCTGAACCTCGGCAACCTGCTCAGCGCGCCCACGGGGATTTGGATTATCGATTTGGACGGTGCCCGGTTGAAGCCCCGGCTGAGAATCGCTGAAAGAGGGGCCAATCTGATGAGGCTTTTTCGGTCCCTCTGCAAGGAGTCGGGCCGGGCGGAGCCGCTCTCCTCCCGCCTGCGCGTCCGCTTCCTCAGGCATTACGCCGGGCGGGACCGGCGTCTCCTGAGTGAGCTTTCCGTCTGGCTTAGGCGACGCTGGAGGGTGGAATCGGTCAGGAGGAAGTTCTCTCGGAAAAGAAGGCGTCGGATCTGACACCCTCCGCCCCGGCCCACGCCAACATCTCCTCGCACGCCCGCTCGACGGTCTCCTCGGAAATGTCCTCCAGGCAGAAAGGCTTGCCGGACGAGGCCGGGATGCACTCCTCGAAGAACTTCTGGCGGCAAGGAGAGCAAGGATAGTTCTCGTAGAGCACCCGGAAGCTCCGATCGTCGGTGTAGGGGCCGGTCCTCGACGGATGCCCGGGACCGAACACGGCGACGACAGGAATTCGTAACGCCACCGCGACGTGCATCGGGCCGCTGTCGTTGCAGACGAGAAGGTGGCAGCGTTCCAGGACCGCGGCCATCTCCTTGATCGTCTGGCCTTGGGGAGGAAGGATCGCATGGGAGCCGACCCTTCTCGACATCGAGTCGAGCGTGGGGCGATCTCCGTCCCCTCCGAGAAGAAACACTTTCGCGCCGTGACGTCGGGCCATTTTCGCGGCGACGGCGGCGAAGCGCTCGGCATGCCACGCTCGGGGAGGCTTCGAGGCGCCCGGATGAAACGCAACGCGCAGGACTGGACCGTGGCTGCCGGTGGCGCGCAGGAACCGGCTTGCCGCGTCCCGCGAGGTCTGATCGAGGTGGAAGCTCAGCCGCCGGTCGGACGTGTCGCACCCCAAAGCGCCGGCGATGCGAAGAAAATGCTCGACGTGATGCCCTTCGTCCGGCTCGTCGAGCGGGTCGGTGAGGAGCCATCCACGCCGGTCCGTCCGGAACCCGATCCGGCGAGGAATGCCGGCGACACGGGCAAACAGCGCGGCCTCGAACGCCTTCTGGAAGAGGACGGCCAAATCGAACCGCTCCCGTTTGAGCTCCCGGATCAGGTGCAGGCGTCCCCGCAGGCCGCCGTGAGATCCCGGCCGGGAGTATTCCAGCAGCCGGTCGCAATAGGGACTTCCCTTGAGGGCATCCAGGACCCAGGGCTTGGCGAGCAGGGTGATTTCGGCGTCCGGAAAGCGCTTCCGGAGAGCGCGCATCGAGGGCGTGATCATCACGACGTCACCGATCCAGTTGTTGACCCGGACCAGAATCTTGCGGATCGACACGACGGGGGGCGGAGTCATCTTCCCGGAATCTCGTGGGACGAAACGAAGCGGCGGGACAGAGCTTCGACGATGGCCGACCGAACGCGGTCAACCGAGATGCGCTGCACGGCCGACGCGTCTCCGCGGCTTGGAAAGGACGTGGAGGAAATCTCCCAGGCAGGTGCGAGGACCTGATGCCCCTCTCCCAGAGGCCCGTTGATCGAGGGATCCGTCGATCCGAAAAGTGCCACGACCGGGACTCCCTGGCTCCATGCCAGGTGCATCGGGCCGGTGTCGCCTCCCACGAAGAGCCGGCATCGGGCGATGACCTGACGCATCTCGTCGACGTCCAGGGAAGGCGTCGGAACGGCCGACGCCCGGGACCGGCTCTGGACGATCTCGATGAGATCCTCCTCCCCGGGGCCCCAAGTCAGGATGGGGAGGCACCCCTCGTGTGCGAGCGAGGCCGCGATCTGCCCATAGCGCTCCGCCGGCCACTGCTTGTGTCTCTGCCGTCGGCTGGTTCCTGGATGGACCGCGACGAGGGTTCTTCCCGAGAGCGGGCGAAGGAACTTTTCGACACGCTCCGAAGGGCCGCCGTCCCGATAGGGAAACCTCAAACCGGCCGTCTCGGCGGCCAGAAGCGAGATGAGCTCGAGGTTCTTGTGGACGCGGTTGAGGCGGGGGGAGGAGGGTTTCACCCGCAAATTGCTGAGGAGAAAGCTCCCTTCCCGCGAGCCGCTTCGATCAAAGCCCAGTCTCTCCGGAGCCCCCGCGAGGAGCGCGATGGCGGAGCTCTTGGCGGTCCCTTGGAAGTCGACGGAAATACGGGCGCGGAAGGCTCGCAGGCCGGCCCGGAAATCTTGAAGTGCGGTGAGGGCTCGCCCAGGGTTTCGGACGATGTCGGCCGGTTTGAGCCGATCCCGAGGAAATACGAAGACCTGATCGAGCCAGGGGCGCACGGGCAGAAGAGGCGAGGAAGGGGGCTCGACCACCCACGCGATGCGAGCCCGCGGAGCCGCCTCGCGCAACCGAGCCAGGCAGGGGAGGGTTCGTACGACGTCGCCCACGGCCCCGAGACGGACCATGAGGATCCCGTCTCCCTCGCGCAGGTTGATTGAATTCATCCTGTTCCTCCTCCCGGCACCCGAAGTCATTATAGCAACCGTGCCAGGCGGGCCGGAGCCCGGAACGCTCTCGTTGACACTGGATCATCGCTGTGCTAAAAACCCTGCATGTCCTTGGATCCGAAGCTTCTGGAGATATTGGCCTGTCCCATATGCCACGTCTCCGTCCGGCCGGTGAATGACGGGTCCGGGCTTCTCTGTGAGCAGTGCCGCCGAGTGTACCCCGTTGTGGACGACATTCCCGTGATGCTTGTGGAAGAAGCGCGGAACGAGGAATCATCCCGGAAAACCGATTGACCCCGCCACTGTCGCAAACTCGCCTTCAAGAGCTTTTTCGCCGGATGCACGACTCCCGGGTCGTGGTCGTGGGGGACTTAATGGTGGACCGCTTTCTCTGGGGCAGCGTGTCGAGAATCTCCCCCGAAGCGCCCGTCCCGGTCGTGAGGCTTCAATCGGAGAGCGCCAGTCTCGGGGGGGCGGGTAACGTGGCCCGGAACCTGCGCTCTCTCGGCGGCCGGGTCGACTTGATCGGCGTTCTCGGCCCTGACGCGGCAGGAGCTCAGTTTCGCGATGGCTTGCGCCGCGAAGAGCTTTCGGACAAGGCAATCGTGGATGTTCCGAACCGCGCCAGCACGGTCAAGACGCGAGTCATCGCGCACCATCAACAGGTGGTCCGGATCGACCGGGAAGCGACGGCGGCCGTTCCCGAGGAGGTGGAGGACCGTTTGACCGAGCTGGTCCTGAATCGACTTCCGGACGCCCGGGCGCTGCTGATCTCCGATTACGACAAAGGCGCGGTCACTCCGCGGATTCTGGGGCGCATCCTGCCGGCGGCGACCGGCGGCGGCCTCGTCGTGGCCATCGATCCCAAGCCGGCGAACTACGAGCACTATCGGCCCGCGACCGTCATCACCCCCAACGCTCAAGAAGCGGGAGTCATGGCGGCCCTCCGGGATCGGGAGGATGCGGGGCTCGAAAAGGCGGGAGAAGCGATACGCAGGCATCTGGACTGCAAAGCGGTTCTGGTCACGCGCGGAGAAGCAGGGATGACCCTGATTCAGGCGGGCGCCCTCCCTTTGAGGATTCCGGCAAGCGCTCGAGAGGTTTTCGATGTCACCGGAGCCGGCGACACCGTCATCTCCGCCCTGACTCTGGCCCTGGTCGCCGGAGCCTCTCTCGAAGAGGCTGCTGCTCTCGCGAACGCCGCCGCCGGCTGCGCCGTCGGGAAGCTGGGTACCGCAGTCGTTCAGCCCGAGGAAATCCTGCGAGCGTTTCAAGTCTGAACCGAGTTTCAGAAGACACTTCGCCCCGCTCCAACTCGCCACCGTGAAGCTAACCAATTTAAATACAGCAAAATGTGGTATAGTTGAAGGTGCTGCACGAACGCAGCATCCAAAAAAACTTTCAACTTGACGCCCTCGTCCCAGAGTGGTAGCTTCCTTATCAAGAAAGAGTAATTGTTCTCTATCGTTCGATTTTTGAGAGATTTATCCGAAGAAATCTTCCATCTGCAGGAGTCGGGCATGGAAGAACAACGAGGCAGCGCCAGGCTCGGGACCTACCTGAAGCGACTCCGAACCGGCTACGGTTTCTCTCTGCGGCGCGTCGAGATCCGCGCGCGGGCCGAAGGGGGCGAGATCGACAATTCGCAACTTTCCCGCTACGAGAGAGGCCGCTGCTACCCGTCCTTTGACAAGCTCTGCATCCTCGCGAACATCTTCAACGTGTCGGTCCAGAACTTCTCCGACGTTTTGGAGATGGAGAAGTACGATGCCTACAAGCCCTCCTCCGGCATCAGCTATGAGGACTTGCAGGCGAAAGGGAACACCGAGCTCGAGGCAGGCAATTTCGGGCGTGCCTACGTCGCGTTCGAGACGGCGCTGCAGAAGGCCGAGTCGACTCTCGGACCCGATCGCGACGACCTTCGCGCCCGGGCCCGCTATAAGATGGCGTTTTCCCTCTTTCGGCTCGGGAAGATCAACCTCGCCGAAAGCGAGTTGCGCCTGATTCTGCGTGATCATCAGAAGATCTCCCCGCGGACCCGGTTCCTTTCCCTTCTCATGCTGGCGAACGTGCACGACGAGCGCGGCGACCGTTACATCTCGATGCTCGAAGCGGAGCGTTGCCTCGACCTCGCGAAGCTCTCGGGTGACAAGGCCGACCAAGCCTATGCGCTTCACGCCATTGGCCGAACTTGCTTCGAGGAGGCCCAGTACGAGCGAGCCGCCGAATTCCATTCCCAGGCTCTCGAGATGGCGCGCGAAACGGCGAGCTCCCAGGAAATCGTCCTGCTCCAGGCCAACCTCGGCTACTGCCACGTGATGCTCAATCGCAACGAAAAGGGTCTCAAGGAGATTCGCGAGGCGCTGGCGCTGAGCCGGAAGAATGAGCTGCGCCGCGGGACGGCGTACTGCCTGCGGATCCTCGGTCAGGTCTATTTCAAGGATGCGAAGCTCGGGCGCGCCCGCGAGTATTTCGAAGAGGCCGAGACGGTGGCGCACAGCGGCGACAGCCCCTACACGGACATTCTCTTCCAGGCCGCCTTCTATCTCTGGGAAATCGCCAAGCAGGAAGGCAATGCCGTCCAGGAAAAAGTCTACTTCGGCCGCCTCAGGCACCTGCGATCTTCGCTGGAGCGGCACTTTGACGAGGTCGCGCAATTCGACGCCTATATCGACAAGGGAGGGCGCAATGAGCCGCATGCGGCCCGTTCTTAGCTCCCTCTCCTCGCGGGCGCTCGGCGCCGCGCTGGCCTTTGTCTTCGGGGCCCTCGCCGCGCCGGCCCTTTTTGCCGAGGTCTCGGTCGTGACCGATGCTCGCGGCAGGTACGTGCGCACGGTGGTCGTCAGCGAAATGCAGGGTCCCCGTCGGATGGTATGGAGTCCGATCAGCCCGGATGCTGACCCGTCAAAAATCTTGAATCCCGACGGCGACAGAATGGGCGACTCGGCTCCGGTGGTCGCGCAGAGGCGGGGAAGCGGTCAGCCCTGGGTCGTCTGGTCCGCCAGCGACGGAGCCGACCAGGAAATCGCCTTCGCCACCTGGTATCGCGGTCGGTGGCATGGGCCCCTGCTCCTCGATCGAGCCGACAATTCCTTCGACGATCGGGATCCGCAGCTCGCTTTCGATGCGGCCGGACGTCCGGTGGCCGTTTGGTGGAGAAACGAGCCGATCCCGCAGGTCTATCTGAGCGTTTTCACGAACGGCTCCTGGACGAAACCGCTGGCGGTTTCCGACCCGGCGACTTCCAGCCGTTTCCCGTCCCTCCGCATTTCCGGCAGCCAGGCGGTCATCTCCTTCTACACGCATGCGGGCCAATCGGTCATTTTCCAGAGCCTGACCGCCCTGACGTTGAGCCCCGACGGCAGCGGACCGCTCGACGGTCCGGTTCCTCCGCCCGATTTCCAATATTCTCAATCGGACAACCCTCCGCCCACCCCGGGGACCCTTCCCGAGCCGAAGTTCCTGAACCGTACCCAGTACTGAAGACCCGCCGCCGGACTCAAGAAAACGATGAGTCGGAAGAAGGGGCGGCCTCTGTCCCCGCCTCCGGCGGCTCCGGAGCGTGACGCAAGGCCTCCATCTCATCCTCGAGCCGGGCTAGGCGCCTCCGGAGCTGGCGATTCTGGATGCGAATCCGCACGCCGTCCATGATGCTGATGAGGGACGTGAAAAGAATCCCGGTGAGCAGCGAGAAAACCATGACCACGGCGACCGGGACCTGGGGATAGGCGCGGAAGAAGAGATTGACGTCGACCGTCCCCGGATTGAGGATGACGAGGAGCAGTACGGCGCCGAAAAACAGGATGCAAAGGAGGGCGATGACGAGGTTCAAGCCCGATTCCCCTCCGGCCGCCCAAGGCTCTTCCGGGTTCCTCTCTGGACCTCCAGGATGAGATCGGCGATCTCGCGCACGGCGCCCTTGCCTCCGGGGGCGCGGGTGATCAGTTGGGCCTCGCGGAGGACCGCCGGATGCGCGTCGGCCGGCGCGGCCGAAAGTCCGACCCGGCGCATCACAGGCAGATCCACGACGTCGTCCCCCAGGTAGCAGACCGTCTCGTCTTCGAGACCTCTTCTCCTCAGGATGTCTTCGTAGGCGGCCAGCTTGTCCCGGACTTTAAGGTGAACTTCGTTCATACGAAGCTCCCTCGCCCGGCGCCGGACCGCCGGAGAACTCCGCCCGGAGATGACGCCGGTCGAGAGGCCGGCCTCGCGCAGCAGATGAAGGCCGACGCCGTCCTTGGCGTCGAACGTCCGGCCTTCGCTTCCGCCGTCGACGAACAGAATCCCGCCATCCGTCAGGACGCCGTCCACGTCCATCAGGACCAGACGAATCCGCTCCGCCCTCGTCCGGAGGCGGGCGGGAAGTGTTCCGCGGCGGAAAACCGATCGCGAGGAAGGCATCGCGTCAAAAAAGCTGGGTGCGCCAGAGATCGTGGATGTGAATGACCCCCTCCACCTTCTTTTCGGAGTCGACGACCACCAGAGAGGTGATCTTGCGGCTTTCCATCACCTGGAGCGCCTTCGCCGCCGGCTCGTTCGAGGTGATCGTCATCGGGTTCGGCGTCATGCAATCCGAGGCCTTCCAGGAGAGCAGGTCGGTCCCCTTTTGCAGGAGCCGACGGAGGTCTCCGTCCGTCACGATTCCGGCCAGGAGCGAGGAGGCGCTCACGACGCAGGTCATCCCCAGGCCCTTTCCGGACATCTCCCGAACGGCTTCGGACATCGGAGCGTCGGCGGCCACCGCGGGAACCGCCGGGCCGGTGTGCATCAGGTGGCCGACCAGAAGGAGCTCCTTGCCAAGACTTCCTCCCGGATGGAAGGCCCCGAAATCACGCGCGGTGAACCCTTTCTTCTCGAGCAGGGCCACGGCGAGCGCGTCCCCCATCGCCAGCGCCGCCGCGGTGCTGCAGGTGGGCACCAATCCCATCGCCCCCGCTTCGCGGGAGACGCTCACATCCAGGGCGACGACGCTGTGACGGGCCAGCGTGGAGTCCAATCTTCCGGTCAGGGAAAGCAGCGGGACTCCGATTCTCTTGAGAATCTCGAGAAGACGCACCATTTCCTCGGTTTCTCCGCTCGCCGAGATTCCCAGGACCAGATCCCCGCCCACGACCATTCCGATGTCGCCATGAATCGCCTCGGCGGGATGAAGGAACAACGACGGCGTGCCCGTGCTCGCGAGCGTCGCCGATATCTTGGCCCCGATGAGGCCCGACTTGCCCATCCCGCTGACGACGATCCGGCCGGTGCATGCCGCCATGGCTTCGACGGCGGCATCGAAGGAGGGACCCAGCCGGGGGATGAGATCCCGGATCGCCTGGGCCTCCGCCTCCAGGACCCGCCTTCCGGCGTCGCGAATCATCGAGTCCTCCCAAGCGATTCTCCGATTCTCCGGACCTCGTCCAGAAGGCTCTCGAACTCCCCGAGCGGCAGCGAGTTCGATCCGTCGGAGAGGGCCTGATCGGGCCGGTCGTGGACCTCCACGAAAAGGGCATCCGCCCCGGAGGCGACCCCGGCCCGGGCCAGGGTCGAGATGAACGCTCGATCTCCACCCGAGGAGTCGCCCTTCAGTCCGGGCCGCTGGACCGAGTGCGTGGCATCGAACACGACGGGACAGTCGAACGATTTCATGATCGGGATGGATCGGAAATCGACCACGAGATTCTGATAGCCGAAAGTCGTGCCGCGCTCGGTGAGAAGAATCTTTCCATTCCCCGACGCCCGGAGTTTCTCGACGATGTTCGCGGTCTCCCAAGGGGAGAGGAACTGCCCCTTCTTGACGTTGACGGGAAGTCCGGTGGCGGCGGCCGCCAGCAGGAGATCGGTCTGACGGCACAGGAGAGCCGGGATCTGCAGCACGTCGAGGACGCGGGAAGCCGGCGCCGCCTGCGAGGCTTCATGGATGTCGGAGAGGATGGCGAGTCCCGTCTCCGTCTTGATCCGGCCCAGGATGCGAAGTCCTTCCGCGAGCCCCGGTCCCCGGTAAGACCGGAGGGACGATCGGTTCGCCTTGTCGAAGGAAGCCTTGAAGACGAGCGGAAGTCCCGCCTTCTCCGACGACTCCTTCAAAGCCCCGGCCATGGCGAGGCAGTGCCGCTCGCTCTCGATGACGCAAGGTCCGGCGATAACGGCGATCCGGCGATTGCCGCCGATGACCACCTGCCCTCCGATTTCAACCTCCGGCAAGGGAGCTCCTCTTCCGACTAGCGTTTCGTCGCCTTCCGGCGGCGAAGACAGGCGGCGACGAAGCTCCGGAACAGCGGGTGCGGCGCCAAGGGCTTCGACTTGAACTCGGGGTGGAACTGGCAGGCCAGGAACCAAGGATGGTCGGAAAGCTCGATGATCTCGACGAACCGGCCGTCCGGGGATTGCCCCGAGATCTTCAAGCCCTTCTTCGCCATCTCGTCCGCCAGATGGCGGTTCACTTCGTAACGATGGCGGTGCCTTTCAGAGATTTCGGTGACGCCGTAGGCCTGGTGCGCGAAGGAATGGGGCTCGAGCAGGCAGGGGTAGCGGCCGAGGCGCATGTTGGCCCCCATGGAATCGACCCCCTCGAGCTCCTTCAGCTTGTAGATGACCTTCTGGGAGGATTGAGGGTTGAACTCGGTGCTGTCCGCATCCGTCATTCCACAGACATCGCGGGCGAACTCGATGATGGCGCATTGAAGTCCGAGACAGATGCCGAAGAACGGGACGTTCTTCTCGCGCGCGAATCGTATCGCGTGGATCATCCCCGACACCCCGCGGATGCCGAACCCGCCCGGCACGAGGATGCCGTCCATGGCGGTGAGCTGCTGCCGCAGATCGCCGTTCTCCATCCCCTCCGCCTCGATCCAGTGGATGTTCATCCGCGTGTCGTTGGCGATGCCGCCGTGAGTCAAGGCCTCGTTCAGGCTCTTGTAGGAGTCCTCATATTCCACGTACTTCCCCACCAGGGCGATGTCCACTTCCGCGGCCGGCTTCTTGACCGTCTCCACCATCCGGGTCCAATCGGAGATGTCCTTGTCGCGATAGGGAAGATCAAGATTCTTCAGGATGATGGCGTCCAGCCCCTCGCGGGCCAGGAACAACGGGACCTCGTAAATGGTCTCGACGTCCTTCGCCGTGACGACCGCCTCCTCCGAGACGTTGCAGAACAATGCGATTTTCTTCTTCATCTCCTTGGGCAGGATCCTGTCGGTCCGGCAAAGGAGGACGTCGGGCTGGATTCCGATGGCGCGAAGCTCCCTCACCGAGTGCTGGGTCGGTTTCGTCTTGAGCTCTCCCACCGCGCCGATGTAAGGGACGAGCGTCAGGTGGATGAAGATGGCGTTGGTTCTCCCCACGTCCAGGCGGAACTGCCGGATGGCCTCCAGGAACGGGAGCGATTCGATGTCGCCCACGGTGCCGCCGATCTCCACGATCTGGATGTCCACCCCCTTGGAAATCTTCAGGATGGCCGCCTTGATCTCGTCGGTGACGTGGGGAATCACTTGCACGGTGGCACCCAGATAGTCTCCGCGCCGCTCCTTGTTGATGATCTGCTCGTAAATCTTGCCGGTGGTGTAGTTGTGATCGCGTGACGTGACCGTGGACGTGAAGCGCTCGTAATGTCCCAGATCCAGATCGGCCTCCGTGCCGTCCTCGGTGACGAAGACCTCGCCGTGCTGGTAAGGGCTCATGGTGCCCGGATCGACATTCAGATAGGGGTCGAACTTCTGGAGGGTGACGGTGAATCCACGACTCTCCATCAGCCGGCCGATGGAGGCGGCGGCGAGTCCCTTGCCGAGGGAGGAAACGACTCCTCCCGTGATGAAAATGTATTTGGTGGGCATGTCCCTCCTTCGCGTCAGACGGTCAGCTCGGCCCTTCCCCAAGAAGGCGGCGCACCTTTTCGAGATCTTCCGGCGTGTCCACGCCGATCGAATTCCCCAGGGCGTCGAGGACGCGGATCTTTCCCCCCGACTCCAGGACCCGGAGCTGCTCCAGCCGTTCCATCGTCTCCAGAGTCCCCGGCGGCTCGGCGCTGATCCGGAGCAGGAACTCGCGGCGATAGGCGTAGAGCCCGTGATGACGGAACGTTCCCGTCGCCTCCCCGTCGCTCCGGTGCGGAATGGGGGAGCGGGAGAAATAGAGGGCGTTCCGGTCGGCACCGCAAACGACCTTGATCACGTTGGGATTCTCCCGATCTTCCCGCCGCGAGACGGGACTGCGGAGCGTGGCCATGTCGACGCTCGGGTTGGACCGCAGATCCTCCACCAAAGCGTCGATGTCGCGGGAATCGACCAGCGGTTCGTCCCCTTGGATGTTCACGTAGATCGGCGACTCGACGCGGCGCGCGACCTCGGCCAGACGATCCGTCCCCGAACGATGCTCCTCCGAAGTGAGGACCGCCTCGCCGCCGAAGGCCCGTACCGCTGCGGCGATCCGCTCGTCGTCGGTCGCCACCAGAACGCGGCTCAGGCTGCGCGCCCCGGCGCTACGGTCGTAAACGTGCTGGATCAAGGGCTTACCCGACAGGGCGGCGAGCGCCTTGCCGGGGAATCGGGTCGACCGGTAGCGCGCGGGAATGACGCCGATCGCCTCGAGCATCTGGTCTTCTTTCAGGTCTTCTACCGGGCCTTTTGCGGGGAATCTCGAAACTTTGTGACGGGATATCATGATATCCGAAGAATTCGAGCAGTGTCAAAGCAATTTCGAGCGCCCGGCCGCGCCGGCGTTTGACACCTCCGGACCTTGCCGATAGCCTTGGAGGGGACGTGCCGGCACCGCGAGAGAATCCAGGCAGCCTCAAGCATGCTCTCACCCATCGAAATCACTTCCCTGAGCAAGGTGTTCCGGAGCAAGAAGTCGCTCCGCCAGATCCTGGGCGGTCCGGCGGCGAAGCCGCAGGAGACCTGGGCGTTGAAGGACGTCTCCCTGCAGGTGCCCGAGCGCGCCATCTACGGACTGCTGGGCCCGAACGGCGCCGGCAAGACGACGCTCCTCAAGATCCTCTCGTGCCTTGTTCTGCCGACGTCCGGGCAGGTCCGGGTGGGGGGGTTCGACACCCGGAAGTCGGAGATGGAGGTGAAACGCACCCTGGGATTCGTCACTTCCGACGAGCGCAGCTTCTACTGGCGCCTGACGGGAAGGGAAAATCTCCAGTTCTTCGGAAACCTCCATCAGCTGCACGGCGGGGCGCTCGCCCGGCGGATCGATTTTCTCCTGGAGCACCTCGATCTCTCGGACCAGGCCGACAAGCCGTTCCGCGAATACTCCTCCGGCATGAAACAGCGGCTTGCCGTCGCCCGCGGACTCCTTCACGATCCCCCCGTCGTCCTGCTGGACGAGCCGACGCGCAGCCTGGATCCGATTTCCGCAAAGCATCTCCGGCGGTTCCTTTCCGAGGAGCTCAACGGCAGGCAGGGCAAGACGCTTCTCCTCGCGACCCACAATCTTCAGGAAGCGGAGCAGCTGTGCCAGAACGTGGCGGTGCTCTCGCGGGGACGGATTCTCGGCGCGGGCCGGGTCGAAGAGCTGACGGTTTGGGGGCTCGGCAAGGACGCCTACGTCCTGGTCCTGTCAGGGATGTCGAAGCTGCCGGAATCCTGCGCGGGACTCTCGGTCACATCGTTGCACGACGGGCTGCTCCGGGTGGCGGGCGATTTTTCACGCGATGGCAAGGCGCTTTCCTCGCTTCTCGGTGAGGTCCTCCAGGTCGGGGGCCGCGTGATGTCCTGCACGAGAGTCGAGCCGACCCTCCAGGAGGTATTCGACCGCATCGAGGAGGGAAGAGAGTGAAGCTCTTGCGGCTGATCGCGGCCTTTCTGCGGAAAGACCTTCTCGAAGAATCGAGCTACCGCACCGCCTTCCTGATGCAATTCGGCGGGATTTTCATTTCGGTCACCCTGTGGTTCCTGATCGCGCGTTATCTTCGTCCGGCCGAATCGGCCCTTCCCGGCCTTCCGGGTGTTGCCTATTTCGACTACCTCCTGATCGGCATCGCCTTCTATCACTACTTGGCCTCCGCGCTCGGCAGCTTCGCATCCAAGCTGCGCAACGAGCAGCTCACCGGAACGCTCGAGGCGATGCTCATCACGCCGACGCCCATTCCCGTCATCATCCTCTCCTCCGCCCTGTGGGATTTCCTGATGACTTCCCTGCGCGTGATGGTCTATCTCGGGCTGGGGCTCTTCTTCGGCCTCCAGCTGCGTTACGACAGCCTCCTGGCGTTCTTCCTGATTCTCTTCCTCACGATCCTCGCGTTTTCGGGGATCGGGATTCTCTCCGCCGCTTTCATCCTCTACCTCAAGCGCGGCGATCCCCTCAACTTCCTCATCTCGAGCGTCTCCGGATTGTTCGGCGGCGTCTTTTTCCCCACCCAGACGATGCCATACGGGCTCGGAGCGCTCGGGAAGTTCCTGCCGATCACCTATGCATTGGACGGGATCCGGAAATCGCTGCTCGTGGGGACGCGGTTGGGCGATCTTCTCCCCGAGATCGCAGCGCTGCTCCTGTTCGTCGTCATCCTGCTTCCCCTGGGGCTCGCCGGATTTTCCCTGGCGGTCCGGAGAGCCCGCGAGGAGGGGACCCTCGCTCAGTACTGAGGGAGTCCCGAAACGTCCCGCGCTTCGCGCGCCGCCGTCCGTTGGGTTGAACCGGAAAGGGCGGTGTGCTAGATTTCGTCGCCAATCGACATCCTACCCCAGGCTTGATCGAAGCGAGGCGGAAGGCCGGGTCCCGGCCTGGGCGAATCTCCGGAGGAAAGCCAAATTTGAAGTTCCAAAAGCTCAATCTGCCCTCGGAAGGACACAAGATCGCGATCGAGGATGGCCGGCTGAAGGTGCCGGCGAATCCGATCATCCCGTTCATCGAAGGCGATGGGACCGGTCCGGAGATCTGGCGCGCCTCGCGGCCGGTTTTCGACGCGGCGGTGGAGAAGGCTTACAGCGGCAAGCGACGGGTCGCCTGGTTCGAGATCTTCGCCGGCGAGAAAGCTCGCGATCGTTACGGCGAGTGGATGCCCAGCGACACGCTGGAGGCGATCAGCGCCTACACGGTGGCGATCAAAGGGCCTCTCACCACGCCGGTGGGGGGTGGCTACCGCAGCCTGAACGTCAGCCTGAGGCAGCAGCTCAATCTCTACGCCTGCATCCGGCCGGTGCGTTACTTCGAAGGCGTGCCTTCGCCCGTGAAGCGCCCGCAGGATCTGGACATCGTGATCTTCCGGGAGAACACCGAGGACGTCTACGCCGGAATCGAGTGGCGCGAAGGCACCGAGAAGTGCCGGAAGGTCCTGTCTTTCCTCAATCGTGAGATGGGCACGGAGCTGCCCGACGACGCGGCCCTGGGCATCAAGAGCATGAGCGCCGGGGCCAGCAAGCGGCTGATCCGGAAGGCCATCCGTTACGCCATCGAAAAGCAGAAGGAGAGCGTGACCTTCGTGCACAAAGGCAACATCATGAAGTACACGGAGGGCGCCTTCAAGGAGTGGGGATATCAGGTGGCGAAGGAGGAATTCCCCGATTACACCGTCACCGAGGACGAGCTCAAGAAATCCGGGGCGCCCGCGCAGCCCCGAAGCAAGGTGGTGATCAAGGACCGGATCGCCGATTCGATGTTCCAGCAGCTCCTCACGCGCCCCCGCGAATACAGCGTCCTGGCGACCCCGAACCTGAACGGCGACTACCTCTCGGACGCGGCCGCGGCCCAGGCGGGAGGCCTGGGAATGGCGCCCGGGGCGAACATCGGCGACGTGATCGCCCTGTTCGAGGCGACGCACGGCAGCGCTCCCGTCTACGCCGGACAGGACAAGGTCAATCCCGGGTCTCTCGTCCTTTCGGGCGCGATGATGTTCGAATACCTCGGATGGCTCGAGGTGACCGACCTGATCGTGGAGGGCGTGCGGCGGGCCATCCAGCGCAAGCGCGTGACCTACGACCTGGCGCGCCAGATGGAGGGCGCCGTGGAGGTCAAGTGCTCCGAGTTCGCGGCATCCATCACCCGGGAGATCCAGGCGCTCTGAGGCGAGGCTTTCCGAAGAGAGGACACGACATGAGGAGCAAAGTCACGGTGGTGGGAGCCGGAAACGTCGGGGCCTCCGCCGCGCAGCGCATCGTGGAGAAGCACCTCGCCGACGTGGTGCTCATCGACGTCGTCGAGGGCATCCCCGAAGGAAAGGCTCTCGATCTCTGGGAGTCGGCGCCCGTGGAAGGTTATGACTGCCGCCTGCGGGGCACCCAGGACTACGCCGACACCGCCGGCTCGGACCTGGTCGTGATCACGGCGGGTCTCGCCCGCAAGCCCGGCATGAGCCGGGACGACCTGCTCATGAAGAACTACGAGATCGTGAAGGGGACGACGGAGCAGGTGATCCGCCACTCTCCGGACGCCATCCTCGTCGTCGTGACCAATCCGCTCGACGTCATGGCCCAGGCCGCGCTCCGGGTCTCGCGGCTGCCGAAGCAGCGCGTCGTGGGCATGGCGGGAGTCCTGGACTCGGCGCGGTTCCGTTCCTTCATCGCGGAGGAGCTGAACGTCTCCGTCACGAACGTCCACGCCATGGTGCTCGGCGGTCACGGCGATACGATGGTTCCGCTCCCGCGGTTCGCCACGGTCTCCGGAATTCCGATCACCGAGCTGATGACGCCCGCCGTCATCGAGCGGCTGGTCGACCGAACGCGCAACGGTGGGGCGGAGATCGTCGCGCACCTGAAGACCGGCAGCGCCTATTACGCCCCTTCCGCCGCTATCGTGGAGATGGTGGATTCCATCCTGCGGGACCGGATGAAGGTTCTTCCTTGCGCCGCCTACCTCGAGGGGGAATACGATCTTCGCGGGCTTTTCGTCGGGGTGCCGGTCAAGCTGGGAAGGAAGGGAGTGGAGCAGATTCTGGAGATTCCACTCACCGACGCCGAAAGAAAGGCGCTCCACGAATCGGCCCGTTCCGTGCGCGAGCTGGTCGAGAAGCTGAAGATCTGATCCTCAGGGTTCCGATCCGGCCGCGCCTCCCGACTCCGCGATTCCGCCGCTGCGGACGGAGCTCTCCACGAGCGTGGAGCAGACGCGATCCATCAGGCGCTTGATGGTCTCGGTGCCGCAGCGATAGTCGTTGATCAGGATCGCGAACGCGAACGTCTCGCCGGCCTCGTTGACCGCGTAACCGGAAAGCGTGGCGACGCCCGCGATCTTCCCGGTCTTCGCGCGGACCTTCCTCATCAGATCCTCCTGACGGAACCGGCGTTGCAGCGTTCCGTCGATTCCCGCCACCGGAAGCGAGGAGAGGAACTCCGGCCAGAGCTCGAAATCGTCGTTCATGGCGCGCAGCGTGTGCACCAGCGCCCGGGCGGTGACCCGGTTGGTGTGGGCCAGCCCGGAGCCGTCCGCCAAGGTCATCCCCGGCGTCGAGACGCCGATCTTCTCGAGATACCCGCTCAAGACCTCGATCCCCTTTCGGGTCGTCCCCGGCGGCTGCTGGAACTCCGCGCCGAGGGTCTTCAGGAGGACCTCGGCCATGAAATTGTTACTGTGCTTGTTCATGTCCCGCACGATGGCCGCCAGCGGCTTCGACTCGAACCGGAAGATCTCCCGGAAACCCTCCGGAATCGTTCCGCGTCTCGCCGAGCCCCGCACGACGATCCCCTGGCGGGACGCCAGCTCCTGGAAGGCTGCCAGGGCATAGAGGGTGGGGTTCTCCACCCCCTTCGTCACCTCGATGGGACCGCTCCCCAGCCGGATGGAGCCCGACACCGTGATGGTGTTGGCGCCCTGGCGGAAACCGCGATCGACGAACAGCCGGCTCTGGCCCGAGCTCGTGACGGCGCGGTTCGTCACCTTGAAATATCCCCCCAGGGGGATCAATTCCACCTGCGGGGGCCTGCCGGCCGCCGGCCCGGGCCGGACGCGGATCGTCACCACGTCGTAGTTGAATGAGAGCGCTCCGACGGGGGCGTTGACCCACGAGTCGTCGGGAACGGTCGAAGGCCAGACCTCCGGCCGGGTCTCGTAATCAAAATAGGTATCGTCCCCCACCAGGTCGCCGCGCACTTCGCGAAGACCCTGCCGGTGAAGCTCCTGCACCATCAGCCACCAGAACTCCCCGACGAGGTCGGGAGCGCCGAATCCCTTGATGTAGAGGTCTCCGTCGATCACGCCGTTGCGGGGGCTCTCCTTGGCGTAGAAGAGCGTCGGGAAAACGTAGTCCGGCTTCAGCAGCGCCAGCGCGGCCGCGGAGGTCAGGAGCTTCTGGTTCGACGCCGGCTTCAGCGGCAGATCCGCGTTCCGGGAGAACACCTCCGCGCCGTCTTTCAGGGAGACGACCTCGATGCCGACGCCGCCGGGATTGAGGCATTTCGAAGCGAGGACGGTTCGGATTCGATCGTTCAGGTCGCGGCTGGACATGATCGCGGGGGGAACGGCGCGGGAAGGGGCGGACGCGGTGACGAGAAAAAGAAGCGCGATGACGGCCGATCCAGCGATGCGACGATTCAAGCGGAACTCCATCCCCGCAGGCTAACAGACCTCATCCATCGAGTCAAAGCGGGAGAGTTCGTGCTTGGCGCATCGCCGCCTCGAAGATCGGCCGCGGGATCCCGGGTGCCGGCGCTGCCCGGCCCCGGCCGGTTCAGAGGATTTCGCAAAGGCGCCGAGGGATGCTGGCCCGAATGCCCCGAATCCTCCCGCGTTCCGGCGCATCGATTGGCGTTGGCCGGCGGCCGAAGCTGTGATAGATTAACGCCCCCTCAGGTCGCCTGGAGCGGGCCGTGAGGACACTCTCTCTCGAAAGCACACTGCAAGAGATCCAGAATGTACGCTAGGTTGAAGTCGGCGCTGGCCAGGCTGAACGATCGGCTGAATCGACTCTCCGCCGCGCGGTTCTACGCCCTGCTGGCCGGAATGGCACTGCTCATCGAGGCGCTGTGGGTGCTCGGGGCGATCTTCGTCGCACACCTCCCCGACGCGTGGCTCGGCAGCGAGAGCTATGGCATCATCGGCCGGAATCTCCTCGAGCACGGACGCTACTCGCTCGACGGAGCCCGCCTCACCGCCTACCGGCCGCCGCTTTACCCGCTGTTCCTCGCCGCCATGATCGAGATCTTCGGCAAGAGCTGGATCACCGGAACGATCCTTACCCAGGCCGCGCTGATGCTCGTGGCGACCGCCCTGCTGGCGTTGAGCCTCCAGCGGCTTTTTGCGGATCGACTGGCCGTTCTGCTGGGCGTGCTCTTGCTGGTTACGGACATCACCCTGGTCAAGGGTTCCTTGGTTGAGCTCGAAACCACCGTCTTGGTCGCGGTTCTGATGGCCTTTTTTTACCTCCTGATCCGCGGCCGCTGGTCCATCGCAAGCCTCGCCGGCCTGTCGGCGCTGGCCGCGCTCGCCCACCTGACTCGTCCGACCGGCCTGCTGGTGCTGCCGTCGCTCCTGCTCGTCTTCATCTCCATCTGGCGTTCGGGCGCAAGTTCCGCGGTTCTGCTTCGCAGCGCCGCCGCCCTGGCGCTCCCTTTTATGATCCTTGTCGCGCCGTGGCAGTATTTCATGTACCGTGAGATCAAGACCCTCACCATCCTGTCGTCCACCGCAGGCGGCTACAATCTCTACAAAGGCAACAATCCCGACATTCTGACGATATGCCCCTACGTCTTGTGGGACGATTACGAACCCTGGATGCAGCGGGCCCTCAGCGAGAGCGGCGTTTCGGAAGCGGACGAAGTGGCCACCGATAAATTCTTCAGAGCGAAAGCGGTGCAGTTCATCAAGGCGAACCCCGGTACGGCTATCAAGGCCGCCTTCGTCAAGCTGGCCGGGCTCTATTCGCCCTACCCCACGCCGCTCGGCTATGGAGACTTGGTCGACGTCAATGGGCGCGTCGCCATTAGGAATTACCGCTGGCGCTCCACCGTCTGGAACTGGTTGGAGTGCCTCCAAATGAGCCTCGTGCTGCTCGGTGCCTTGCTGTTCACCCTGAATGCCATGCGCCGCCGCGGGCCGCGCCAGCCGGGGCTTGTCCACGTCTGGATGTTCCTGGCACTCTCGAGCGTGATGCAAGCCGTCACCGTCGGGAGCACCCTCTACCGCCTGCCGCTGGATCCCCTCCTGATTCTCCTGGCGGCCGGCTTCTACGCCGGCTGGGCGCGGGGGCTTGGCCATCGCGCTGGTGCCGAAGGGACGCTTCCCGTCCCGGCCTCGGAAGAGGCCCTTCCGCCGGGTGCCCGTAGGCCTGGCGCATTCCTCGTGCCGTCATCAGCGCCCTGACTTTCCCGTCGCTTGGCCTGCGGGCCCCTGGAGCCTTGAAAGCGGACCGGCGTGGATTGACATCCCCGGATCGCTATGCTAAAAACCCGCGACAATCCTAGTATCGGTGGACTCTTCCCGGGTCCCGCGCTTCCCGCCGAGGCCGGCGAGTGAAAATTCACGAATATCAGGCGAAGAATCTCCTCAGGAAATTCGGCATCGCCGTGCCCGAGGGAGAAGTCTGCTTCAGTCCGCAGGAAGCGGTGAAGGCGGCCCTGCGTCTCGGGGAGCCCCCCTACGTCCTGAAGGCGCAGGTCCACGCCGGCGGCAGAGGGAAAGGGGGCGGCATCAAGGTCGCCCGCTCGGCCCAGGAGGTCGAGCGCCTGGCGCGCGACATGATCGGGATGTCCCTCGTGACGCCTCAGACCGGCCCCGAAGGCAAGAGAGTGCGCCGTCTGCTGGTGGAGGAGGGCCTGGAGATTGCCCGTGAGATCTATCTCGGAGTGGTCGTGGATCGCGCCACCTCGATGCCCGTGGTGATGGCCTCCGCCGAGGGAGGCGTCGAAATCGAGGAAGTGGCGCGCCGGTCGCCGGAGAAGATCCTGCGCGCGCCCGTTCGGTCTGGCGCCGGGTTCCGGCCGTATCAGGCCCGTGATCTCGCTTTCGGGCTCGGGCTCGGCGCGGTGAGCGAGCGAGGCGCCGCCCTGATGCTGGCCCTCGTCCGCGCCTTCGAGGATCTGGACGCGTCGCTCGCCGAGATCAACCCTCTCGTCGTCACGAAGAGCGGCCAAGTGGTGGCTCTCGACGCCAAGATCAACTTCGACGACAACGCTCTCTTCCGGCACCCCGAGGTCCGCGAGCTTCGGGACGTTGAGGAGGAAGAGCCTCTGGAAGTGGAGGCTTCGCGCCATGGCCTGAACTACATCAAGCTTCACGGCAACGTCGGATGCATGGTGAACGGGGCCGGCTTGGCCATGGCTACCATGGATCTGATTCAGCTCTCGGGGGGCGCGCCCGCGAATTTTCTGGACGTCGGCGGCGGGGCCAGCGCGGAGCAGGTCACCGGGGCCTTCCGGATCCTTCTCTCCGACGCGAACGTCCGGGCCGTCCTGATCAACATCTTCGGCGGGATTATGCGCTGCGACATCGTCGCCGAGGGTGTCGTGGCCGCGGCGAAGCAGATGGGAGTGAAGGCGCCGATGGTGGTGCGCCTGGAAGGAACGAACGTCGAAGAGGGGCGGCGCATCCTGCGGGAGTCCGGTCTCAACTTCACCGTCGCCGACGGGATGGCCGACGCCGCCCAAAAGGTCGTCGTGCTCGCGAGATCGACCTCATGAGCATCCTGGTCGGCCGCGAAACCCGGCTTCTCGTGCAGGGGATCACCGGACGGGAGGGAACGTTCCACACGCGGCAGGCGGTCGCCTACGGGACCCGCGTGGTGGCGGGCGTCACCCCGGGCAAGGGAGGCACGGCGCTCGACGGGATTCCCGTCTTTGACACCGTGCGGGAGGCCGTCTCGAAAACGGGCGCGAACGCCTCGGTAATCTTCGTGCCTCCTTCGTTCGCCGCCGACGCCATCATGGAGGCCGCCGACGCGGAGCTTCCGGTGGTCGCCTGCATCACCGAAGGGATTCCGACGCTCGACATGGTCCGGGTCAAGGCCTTCCTGGCGGGGCGGAAGACGCGGCTCGTGGGCCCGAACTGCCCCGGCATCATCACCCCCGGCGAATGCAAGATCGGGATCATGCCCGGCGCGATCCACGCCCCGGGGGCTGTGGGGGTCATCTCGCGCAGCGGCACGCTCACCTACGAGGCCGTGTCCCAGCTGACCGGGCTTGGCATCGGACAGAGCACTTGTCTCGGGATCGGCGGCGATCCGATCATTGGGACGCAGTTCGTCGACGCCCTGGCGCTATTCCGCGAGGACGCCACCACGAAGGGGATCGTGCTGATCGGGGAGATTGGCGGCACGGCGGAAGAAGAGGCGGCCCTCTACATCCGGAAACACGTGAGCGTGCCGGTGGTCGCCTTCATCGCGGGGCGCACCGCGCCTCCTGGAAAGAGGATGGGTCACGCCGGGGCGATCATCTCGGGAGGGCGCGGCACGGCGGCGGAGAAAGTGGAGGCGCTGCGCTCCGCCGGGATCCGCGTCGTGGACAGCCCCGCCGGAATCGGACAAGCCATGGCCGAGGCCCTTGCCGCGCGTCCGAGGCCGTCCACTTCCTCTTAGGAGAATCCATGGAGCGCACCCTCACCATCATCAAGCCCGACGGCGTCGCCGCGAATCTCGTGGGCGAGGTGATCCGGCGGCTGGAGGCGAAGGGCCTCCGCCCCGCCGCCATGAAGTTGCTGCGCCTGAGCCCGGATCAGGCCGCGGGCTTCTACCACGTCCACCGCGAACGCGGATTCTTCGATAGCCTGGTCGGATTCATGACCTCGGGGCCGGTGGTCGTCATGGTCCTGGAAGGGGACGGAGCGATCGCGAGGCTTCGCGAGCTCATGGGAGCGACCGACCCCGCCAAAGCGGCGGCGGGGACGATCCGGAAGGACTTCGCCTCCTCCATCGAGAAGAACATCATCCACGGCTCCGACTCCGCCGAGTCTGCCGAATTCGAAATCGGCTACTTCTTCAACCGCCTCGAGATCTGCCGGCGCTGAGCCGGGCGGACATGAAGGATCTGTTCCGCCTCCTGCGCTACGCCCGCCCCTACCTGGGCAAGCTGCTCATCGCCCTGGCCTGCGCGGCCCTCTCCTCGCTCGTCATCCTGGCGCTCGTCAGTCTGGTCCTCCCTCTGGTCAATGAGGTCTTCCCGGAAGCGGGCGGCATCCTGCCGCACCACGGGAGCGCGAAGTTCAACGCCCTGGAATACTCCGACAAGGTCCTGGGAGAGGGCTGGATCACCCGCTACTCGTCGTTCGGGAAGAGGCTCGTCGAAAAGGGGAGGGACACCACGTTCCTCTCGATCGCCGTCCTCATCCTGTTTCTCTACCTGGTCAAGGGCGTCCTGACCTATTTCAGCGCTTACTACGTCCGGTACGTCGGGCTCCAGACGATCCTCGATCTGCGCCGGGACCTCTACGCGCGGATACACCGCCAGGGGCTCGCCTTCTTCTCGTCTCATCCCACCGGGCTGCTGATCTCCCGGATGACCTCCGACATCGCCCGGATGCAGCGGACGGTCTCCGGGGATCTCGCTGACATCTTCCGGCTGGGCTTCATCATCATCGGCCAGGTGATCTGGGTCTTCTATCTGTACTGGAAGCTCTCGGCCGTCTGCCTCGTAATCCTGCCGCTCGTCGTGTATCCGATCGTGCGCTTCGGACGCCGGCTGAAGGTCACCAGCCGCTTCAGTCAGGAGAAGATGGCGGAAGTCACGAACATCCTCAAGGAGACGATCGCCGGGAACCGAATCGTGAAGGGCTTCGGGATGGAGGACTACGAAGTCCGGCGCTTCGCGGAGGCGCTGCGGAAAGTCCAGCGGCAGGAGCTGCGGGGCGCCCGGATGGTCTCGCTCTCGCCTCCGATCATGGAGATGGTGGGGGCGCTCGCCGCCGCCCTGCTCATCGGATACGGGGGATACCAGATCGCCCGCGGCGCGGTGAACCCGGGCGAGTTCAGCAGCTTCCTCATCTCCCTGATCTGGCTGTACGCCTCCGTGAAGAACCTGGCCAAGATCAACAACGACTTCCAGCAGTCGATGGCCGCGACCCGGCGGGTCTTCGAGATGATCGACGCGGACCTGGAGATCCGCGAGAAGCCGGGAGCCGTCGAGATGCCTCCCTTCCGGTCGGCGATCCGGTTTCAGGACGTGTCGTTCACCTATGGGAGCAAGCCGGTCCTGGAAGGGGTGAACCTGGAGGTCGGCGCCGGAAAGGTCGTGGCGATCGTCGGCAGCAGCGGCGCCGGGAAAACGACGCTGGTGAACCTCCTGCCCCGCTTCTACGATGTGACCGGCGGCGCGATCCTGATCGACGGCCGGGACGTCCGCGACGTCACGCTCGCCTCGCTGCGGCGGCAGATCGGCATCGTCACCCAGGAGGTTCTCCTCTTCGACGACACGGTGAGGAACAACATCGCCTACGGCCGCCAGGACGTTTCGCTCGCCGACGTCGAAGCGGCCGCGCGGGCCGCCTACGCGCATGACTTCATCCTGCGGCTGCCCCTCGGCTACGACATGCGCCTCGGTGAGGCGGGTCACCTTCTCTCCGTCGGGGAGCGCCAGCGGATTTCGATCGCCAGGGCGCTGCTCAAGGACTCTCCGATCCTGATCCTGGATGAAGCCACCTCCGCGCTCGACACCGAATCGGAGGCGATGGTCCAGAAGGCCCTCAACAACCTGATGCAAGGACGGACGGTCTTCGTCATCGCCCACCGCCTCTCCACCGTGAGAAACGCCGACGTCATCACCGTCCTGGAGCAGGGGCGGATCGTGGAGCAAGGGAGCCACGACGCGCTCCTTGCCCGTCGCGGGGCGTACGCGCGGCTGTACGAGCTCCAATTCCGTGAGGGCGCGGCTTCGACGTCATGACCTGGGACGCGCGCTACCGCCTGATCCTCCTCAGCGCCTGCCTCGCCCTGTTCACCGCCAATTTGGGGGGCCGCGATTTCTGGGAGCCCGACGAGCCGCGCTACGCCGGGATCGCGCGCGGCATCGTCGAGTCCGGGAATTATCTGAGCCTGACAGAGAACGGCCGCCCCTACACTCACAAGCCGCCTCTCTACTTCTGGCTGCTCGCGGCCGTGGGGAGCCTCGGGCCGGGTGTGACGCCGCTGAGCGCCCGAATACCGAACAGCCTTCTGGCGCTCGCTGCCGTCTTCCTCCTGTACCGGCTGGGCAGGGATCATTTCTCCCCCCTCGCCGGCCTGTTCGGCGCGCTGGTCCTGGCCACGACGCAGCGCTTCTTCCTCGAGGCGCGGTGGGTTCATCTCGACATGCTCCTGACTCTTTGCGTGCTCTGGGCGCTCGACGAGTCGTTCCGGGCGCTGGAGCGGCAGGAGCGCTGGCGGTGGGCCCTGGTCTACCTGGCGGCCGGCCTCGGTTGCTTGACGAAGGGGCCGGTGGCGCTCGCCATCCCGGGGGCGGTCCTGATCACGTTCCTCGCCTCCACCCGCGAGCTCTCCCGGTTGAAGGAAACGGGATGGTGGTGGGGAATTCCGGCCGCGCTCCTGCCGGCGGGCCTTTGGCTCTGGGTCTTCTCTCGAAGCGCGGGATTCGATCCCGGCGGAGTGGTGCGGATCCACGTCTTCCGGCGACTCTGGGAAGGGGTCCATCACCCGCGCCCCTTGTATTACTACTTCCTGTCTCTTCCGCTGGAATTCCTTCCCTGGACCCCGTTTCTCGCCGGGGCCGTCGTCTCGACCTTTCCGCGCTTGGGCGGCGCCAAGAGCCGTCCGACCCTGTTCCTCTACGCTTGGATCGTGGGCGGACTCGCTCTGTTCAGCCTGGCGGCGGAGAAGCGCCCTTCCTACCTCCTGCCGATCCTCCCGCCCCTGGCCCTGCTGATCGGCCTGCTGTTCGAGAATTACCTGATCCGGTGGGATGCCGCCCCGATCCGCAAGTGGATCGGCGCGCCTTTGCTCGCCTACAGCGCCGTCTGCCTGGGAGGAGTGCTTTGGATCCCTTTCGGCGCGAAGGCGCACTCCGGCCTGGCGGAGCGTCTTTTGCCGGTCGGGATCCTTTACATCGTGGCCTTCGCCGCGGCGCTCACGGCGCTGCGCCTCGGCCGGCGCGGCGCGACCCTCGTTCTGCTTCTGGCGGGGTTCTGGGGAGGGTATCTCTGGATCGCCGGATCGCTCTTGCCGTGGCTGAATGGCTACAAGTCGGCCCGGCCCTTCAGCGAGCGAATCCTCTCGCGGATCGGTCCGGCCCCCCTCGGCATCTTCAAGGATTACAACGCCGGTTTTGGGTTCTATACGCGGCGACGGATGCAAGTGATCCGCAGGAGCGCCGATCTCGAAGGATTCCTTTCCCAGCCGGGCGTCGCTTTCTGCCTGGTCCCGTCAGGCGACTACGACCATCTCCGCCGCCAGATCCCGCTGCGCGAATGGGATCGGGAAGCGGTCGGTCACCGCGTATTCGTTCTGGTCTCACGCGCGGAAGCGGCCTCGCCCCCCCCCATAATCCTCAAGTCGCCCTCCCCGAGACGAATGCCTTGACCCAAGGTCTTCGGCGGCGAGGCTCCGCCGGCGCGCGGCGCGCCAAGCGTTTCCGCCAGGGGGATGCAACGCCGCAGGTCGGGGTGGATCGAGGCCGAGCAGGAGATTTCAGGGGCGCGATCCTATCCTCGGTAGACTTCGAGAATCCGTTCCACGAGGACGTTCCAGTCGAAATGATCCAGGGCGTATCGCCGGCCCGCCGCTCCGATCCGCTCCGCTTCCGCGGGGTCGAGCAGCAGGCGCAGGATCGCCCCGGCGAGACGCGCGGCCGCGCCGGAGGAAAGCAGCGCCGGAGCGTCGTAGGTCGACTCCCCCGATTCCATCAGCTCCACCAGGACTCCTCGGTCGCCCTCTCCGAGCAGCTCCTCCAGGCCGCCGAGCCGGCTCGCCACCACCGGCCGGCCCATGGCCATCGCTTCCAGGCAGGCGTGGCTCGTCGATTCCATCGTCGAAGGAAAGACGACCACCTGCGCGGCCGCAAGATAACCGGCGACCGCCGAGTTCGGAATCGCCCCCACGAAGTCGACGCGCTCCTCCAGCCCCCGATCGCGCGTCAGGCGCCGGAGCTCGGGCTCCTGGGATCCCCATCCCCCGATGACGAACCGAGCTTCGGGACAGCGGGAGAGAATCAGCGGCGCCGCTTGGATCAGATACTGAATTCCGTTCTTCGGGACCAGGCGGCGCATCGCGAGGACGACAGGATGTCCCTCGTACCGGCGGCGCAACGATTCGGGAGGCGGGGTTCCCGCCCTGAATTCGTCGGTGTCGACTCCGTTGGGGATCACCTGAATCCGCGCCGGATCGGCGTAACGGGCGGCGAGCCGGGCGAATTCGGAGCTGGTCGCGATCACCGCGTCCGCCCCGGAGAGCGACAGGCGCCGGTATCGCCGGTGGCTCCACTTCTTGAGGGCCGAATCGGCCGGGTTATCCAGGAGGCCGAGGCCGTGGAGGGAGACGACGAAGCGGCGTCCGATCCGGCGCGCAATCGGAGCGGAGAGGGCGGCGAGGCGATAGCAATACCGCGAGTGGACGACGTCCGCGTCGCGGAACAGAGCGGCGAGCAGCCCGCCGAGCCGGCGTCGGTGCACCGGATCGAAGCGGTGCGGCGCCCGGATCACCTCCAGGCCCCCCGCCTCCGGGCCTTCCTGCGCGTGCTTCTCGGTCGTGACCAGCGTCACCGACTGGCCCGTCTTGCGCAGGTATTTCGCCAGGCGGAAGGCGCCCATCTCCTGGCCCCCCAGCCGCGGGAGGTAAGAATCGGCCGTGATGACGACTTTCATGCGGAAGTTCGATCTCCGGCGGGAATGACGACGCGCATGTCGGTCTTCTCGGATCCGTCCTTCTCGTAGCGGCGCTTGCGCAAGTCGACGACGGCGCCCGGAAACGCGCTGAAGGAGGACTCGTCGAGCGACGCCAGGTGCTTCCGGTTGAGCCGCCCCCGATAGGGGACCGTGACGATCACCCCCCGCCCGGCGGCGGCCACGACGCGCGCAAGAACCTGCGCCGTGTCGCGAAAATGCTCCAGGGTCTGCACCATCAGGAGGTAGTCGTAGCCGCGCGGCAGATCCTCCCGGAGGAGATCTCCCTGTCGTGTCGGAATGACCGAGTCCTTCGCGGCGTTCCGGCTGATCTCGAACCCCTCCACCTGCCAAAGGGGACAGATCTCCATCAGCCGCCTTCCGCCGTATCCGAATCCGCTTCCGACGTCGAGGATTCTCGAAGGCTCCCGCGGAATCGCCTCGGCGGCGAAGTCGTAGAAGCTCAGACGCGCTTCCGACGCCCATTTCCGGTTCGCCTCGCCTCCACCGTACTCCCGCTCCCAAAAGACGCGGGGGTTGCCTTTCCGGAGCGAGGCGCTCAACCGTCTCAGAAAGCCCCAGGCGCCCATGCCCTCCTCGAGACTCAGCGGGACGCTGAGGACGGACGCCGCCCGCGGGTCGCCGCGCCGTCCTTTCCCGTCTCGCGCCGGTCCAGAACGCCCTCGAAAAGAGCCTCCATGCCGGCGACCATCGCCGCCGGCGAGAAGAGCTTCCGCACGCGACGGCGGCCGGCCCGCCCCATCTCGGCCGCCCGGCCGGGAGAAACGAGAAGCTCGGCTACGCGCCGCGCGAACCCCTCGCGATCGTCTGGCTCGCAGAGAAATCCCGTCTCCTCGTGCGCGACCGCTTCAGGTAGCCCTCCGACGCGGAACGCGACGACGGGCAGGCCATGGGCCATCGCCTCGAGCGCCGTCTTGGGGAAACCCTCGCTGCGGGACGTGTGAGTGTAGACGCGCATCGTGCGATACCAGGGACTCATGGCGCGCTGCTCTCCCGCGAACCAGATCCGCTCCGCGACGTTGCAGTCACGGGCCACCGACTCGAGCCATTTCCGGCGATTCTCCTCCAGCCCGCCGACGAGCAGACCGCGCGCCTCCGGAACGCCGCCGGCGACTCGCGACAGGATCTCGAGGAAGAGCTCGGGACGCTTGATCTCTCGCAGACCGACGATTCCGGCGACTGGTGCGTCTCCCGGCCAGGCGGAAGGAAGCGCGGCCCCATCGCGGCCTTCCTCTTCGGTGGGGAGCTCGATTCCGGTGGGAACGGCGAGCGACGGATTCTCCCGAGCTCCCCGGCTGCGGAGAAAGTCCCGATACCCTCGAAGCGCCGCCTCGCTGACGGCGCCGACCGCATCGGCCTCCGCGACCCGGTATTTTTCGTAATAGCGCGCCGGCCGATCGGCCTGCCGGAGGAAGCAGATCCACGGGAGGCCGCACTGCCGCGCGGCGGCACGGGCGAAAGGGGCCAGCTCCGCGTGGTTCGAGAGGAGAAATTGGGAGCCGAGGCGCCTCGCCTGCACCGCGATCCGCCGCCCGACCAGCGGCAGCCTCCAGAAGGCGTCGTGCCGGTGATACGTCCGGAGCCCCGGCACCCGGACGACCCGGATCCCTTCCTTCTCGAACGCCTCCGACAGCAATCCGTCACGCGGCACCGCCACCGACATCTCGTAACGCCGCCGGTCGAGGTGGTGCCCCAGGGTCAGCAGCGCATTATTGGGGCTGAACGCCAGAGGCCGCGGCAGCGTCTGCAGGACGAGAAAGCGGCGGATCACGGGGGCGCCTCGCGGCATGAAACGCGTTTGACGCTCGAGCGACGGGGATCATAGCATAGCGTCGAACCCGCGCCCGAGGGTCGTTCCGATGGATCCTTCATCCCTCACCGTCCTTCACACCAACTTCCATCGCGGCTGGGGCGGCCAGCCGTCGCGGATCCTGATGCTGTCGCTGGGCCTCGCCCGGAAGGGGCACCGAATCGTGATCGCGGCGCCCGAGGGCTCCATCCTCGCCGCCCGCGCCAAAGCGGCGGGGCTCGAGACTTTCGAGAAGGCTCGCTTCCTCAAGACCAGCCATCTCGCGAGCGCTGTTCGCGACTCCTTTTCCTTGAAAGCCCTGCTCCGCTCGCGCCGCTTCGACCTCGTCGACGCGCACGGCTCGCAGGATCTCTGGGCCACGGCGGCGGCCCGGTGGCTCGAGGCCTCTCCCGTCCCGCTCATCTTCACGCGACACAACACCAAGCGGGTGGCGGCTCATGCCCTGAACCGGCTTCTCTACCGACGGGCGGTCGACCATCTCATCGTCGCGAGCACGGCGGTGCTCGACCGGTATCGTCCCTTCCTGGAGCGGGGCGATCTCGACGCCGCCCGCGTCTCCGTCGTCCACTCCTCCTTTTGGGAGGATCGCTTCGGCGACTGGCTCGATGGCTCCTCACTCCGTCGCGAGCTGGGCGCCGGTCCGGGCGAGCCCCTCGTCGGCGTCATCGGGCGGCTCGTCCGTGACAAGGGAGGGATCCACTTCTTGCGGGCCGCGGCGCAGGTCGCCCGCGAGTTTCCGGCGGCCCGATTTCTCTTCGCCGGAAGGGGAACGGAAGAAGAGGCGCTGAAGCGGGCGGCGGCCGATCTGGGGATCTCCGGCAAGGTCGCCTTTCTCGGATTCCGCGAGGACATTCCCGCGGTGACCGCCGCGCTCGATCTCTCCGTGCTGCCGTCGATCGATTGTGACGCCTCCCCCGCCGTCCTGAAGGAGGCGATGGCGGCCGGCCGGCCGGTTGTGGCCACCGACATCGGGGGAGCCGCCGAGATCATCGAGCAAGGGGAGACCGGATTCGTGGTGCCGCCCGCCGATCCCGAAGCTCTCGCGGCCGCCATCGCCTCCGTCCTCCGCAGGCCCGACCGCGGAAGGGGGATGGGCGCCGCCGGGCGGGAGCGGGTCCGGTCGCTCTTCAGCCAGGAGCGTCTCGTCGCCGGCACTCTCGAAGCTTACCGAAAGACGCTCGAGCGCGGGCGGCGCGGCGGGCCGAGAAGCGCCGATCCGAAGCGCAGTGTCGCGTCTCGGAAATGACGTTAACATCGAGGCCGTCGAGGCGCCCGGATCGCAAGGCGCGCCGCAGTGCTGCGTAACCAAGGTGGTACGCAAACAAGGCGCAACGCAGTGAGCCGGGATGCCCCGGCGGCCGATTGTAACGGGATTTCGGAGACGCGACACTAAGGCCGCCAGGTCTTCCAGGCGAAGAAAGCCAGGACGAGAACGACGCCGCTCAGGACGAGATACTCCTGATTCTTGACGGCGCGGCCCAGCGACCAGGGAGTGGTCTTGCCGGTATGCCGGGTGAGCGAAGGGAAGAGAATGGGAACGGCCGCATGGTAGCGCGCCCACGAATCGCCGTGCATCTTCTGCAGCCTTCCTCCCTCGACCCGCAGCTTGCGGGGAATGTAATAGCCGAAGAAGACCAGATAGCCGAGCGCGAGCGCGATCCAGTTCAGGAAGTAATGGTTGCGCGCCATGATGCAGAACCCGGTGAGGATCAGCAGGCGCCCCAGGTAGAGGGGATTCTGCGTGTAGGCGTAGGGACCCGAGTCGATCAGCTCCAGCGACTTGACGAGATGGCCGGCGGCCCAGATGCGGACCGCTTCCCCGGCAGCGACCACGATCGCCCCCAGCGCGAAGAGCGCCGGGGTCGGCCGCGAGAACCAGACCAGCAGCGCGACGAAAAGATAGACCGCCGCCAGGCGAATGACTCCGAGGGCCTTGCTGCGACGCGATGGCAACCGGGTCTCCTTCGGGGCAAATAAAGGCGCGCATCTTAGGATGCGCGGACCGGCGAAGTCAACGGGCGGCGCGCTTCTTGGCGCCACCCGACAGCATCCGGCGCAGCGCCTTGCCGACCCGGTACCAGCGGGGGGGGTGGTCGAGGGCTCGTCTCTCTTCGGCCGTGACGTCGCCGGGCGCGTGGCGGCTCTTGAGCTTCAGCGCGGCGCGTCGATCCGAGGCGCACGCCGCCTCGAACAACCCGCGCGCGGCGCCGCGGCGAAACACCGCGGTCGAGAAGTCGACGAGGAAAGGTCCCCCGGTGGAGGAGAGGATCACGTCCCGGTGATGAAGGTCCCCGTGCGCCACGCCCGCCCGGTGGACCGCCTCCAGCAGAGCGAGCAGTCGCGGGAAGAAGTTCGCCGGCAACTCTGCGCGAGGTATCCGCGACAGGTCGCGTCCCTCGATGAGCTCGACGGCGAAGGCGCAGGCATCGATTTGACCCGCGAAGGCTGGAATTCCGGGGATTCCGCGGAGCCGCTCGTAGGCGGCGCATTCACGGCGGATCATCCAGCGGCCGAGGGTTGCGCGGACCCAGGCCGGGCGCCGGGCATAATCCTTGATCGCCAGCCGCCGCCCCGTCTCTTCCCAGAGAAAGATGTCGGCCTTCGTCCAGTTCCTGCCCGATCGGTGCGGGGAGAGTTTCCGGGATGCGAGGCTCTCCCGGGTGGGGGGCGGCGCCATCGTCTTCCGCTTTATGTTACGATCAGCCAACTGGTTGCGTCGGTGGAGGATAGCACATTGGAGCGGGCCCCACAAAGCGTTCCCCCGGCCGCGTCTCCCTCGCTCTGCCTCAATGAAGAGGATCTGCGCTCGGATCGGGTGCGGCTCCACAAAAAGGGGAGATGGGGCAAGGCCGACATCCTGCTCGCCGAGACCTCCTTCGGGAACGCGATCGTCAAGGATTTCGGCCGGAAGCTCCTCCCCGTGCGCTGGTACGGGCGCTGGCAGATTCGAAGGGAGGCCTCGATCTATCGCCGCCTCTCGGGAATTTCCGGCGTCCCCCGCTACTACGGCAGGATCGGCAAGAACGCCATGGCGATCGAATACATCGAAGGGGAGCGAATCTCCCACTGGAAGCGGCGCGAGCTTCCCCCGGCCCTTTTCTCCCGCCTCCGAAGACTCATCGATGAGATTCACTCGCGGGGGATCGTTCACATCGATTTGAGGAAAAGGGACAACATCCTCGTCGACGCGTCCGGCGAAGTCTTCATCATCGACTTCAACGCCTCTTTCCGCTTCCCGCCGGGCAGCCGCGGGGCGCGCTGGCTCCTTCCCTCGCTACGGAAGATCGACCACTTCGGGTTCCTGAAATGGAAGGCCGCTCTCGCCCCGGGGCAGCTCAGCGAGGCGGAGCGGAGCGCCTTCCAGCGGATGACCTTCCTCCGGCGGTTCTGGATATTCAAGTGAGCGCGCCCGCCGTCTCGGTCGTGATTCCGGTGCGCGACGAGCGGGAGAACCTGCGCCCGCTCTGGGAGGAGCTGCGCGTCGCGCTGCAAAAGCTCGACCGGGGCTTCGAGGCGATCTTCGTGGACGACGGCAGCGGCGACGGAAGCGCGGAGGCGCTCGACCGGCTGGCGCGGGAGGATCCCAGAATCCGGGTTTTTCACCTCGAAGAGCCTTCCGGCCAGTCTGCGGCGCTGGAGACCGGCTTCCGCGCATCCCGCGGCGATTTCGTCGTCACGATCGACGCCGATCTCCAGAACGATCCGGTCGACATCCCGCTCCTCCTGGATCGCATGGGGGCGCTCGACCTGCTCGCGGGATACCGGCTGGACCGGCGCGACTCGGTCCTGCGCCGGATCTCCTCCCGGCTGGCGAATCGCATCCGCGACCGCGTCACGGGAGACGCGATCCGCGACGCCGGATGCACCTTGAAAGTCTTCCGCCGCCGCTGCCTCGAGAGGATCCTTCTCTACGACGGCATGCACCGCTTCCTGCCGACGCTGCTGCGCCTCGAGGGGTACCGGGTGGGAGAGGCCCCGGTGCGGCATCGGCCGAGGGTCTGGGGCTCTTCCAAGTACAACGTCAGAGGACGGCTGTTCCGCACGTTCGTCGATCTCCTCGCCGTGAGGTGGATGATCAAGCGGCGGCTGAGAGTCCGGATGAAAACGGCGCCGGTCAGCGAGCGGGGGCGAAGTAGCCGGGCCGGGTGACGAGCCGCACGCCGGGGCGCGAAGCCTCCACGCGCAGGGTGCGCCAACGTCCGTCACGCCGGCCGTTCAGGGGGGAGTACGCCAGCGAGTACTGGCGGCTCAGGTCCTCCGAGATCCGCCGGTAGACGTCCGCCAGCTGTCCCGGACGCTCGGGGTTGTAGAAGCGCCCTCCGGTCTTCTCGGAAAGGGTCTCCAGGATCTCCTTGAGGCTGTGGCGTTGCGCGAGGTCGGTCTCGTCCTCGAGTCGCGCACCCAGGCCGATGGCGTAGACCGTCACCTCGCCGCGGACCACCGCGTCGAGCGCCTCTTCGAACAGATGAAGGCTTCCCGGCGTGTTCTCCTTCAGCGCCTGATCCCTGCCGTCCGACAGAAGAACCAGCGCCTTTCGTCCCTCGAGATCCTTCAGGCGGGAGGCTCCCTCGACGAGCGCGTCGTAGAGCGCCGTTCCTC
This sequence comes from Candidatus Polarisedimenticolia bacterium, assembly GCA_036004685.1. Classification (NCBI taxonomy): domain Bacteria; kingdom Pseudomonadati; phylum Acidobacteriota; class Candidatus Polarisedimenticolia; species Candidatus Polarisedimenticolia bacterium. Next base: position 132,248 of record DASYRE010000032.1, read on the forward strand.
CTTCCGGCTCGATTCCGAGGATCGCTTTCTCCAGGCGCTTGCGATTCCCGGTGATGGCCTCGATTTCCTTCACCGTGTCGCTGAAGCTCATCACGAGCAGTCGGTCGGGCGCTTGCATCTTGTGGACGAACTCCGCCGCCGATTTCCGCGCGATTTCCATCCGCCGCCCCGTCCCCATGCTGTTGGACGAATCGATCAGCAGCGCGATCGAAAGGGGCTGCCGCGCGGCGGTGAAATGGCTGATCTCCTGCGGGACGCCGTCCTCGAAGACGCGGAACTCCTCGCGGCGCAGATCGCTGACGCCTTCCCCTTTTTCGTCGAACGCGTTCACGAAGAGGTTGACGAGAGCCACGGACTCGCGCTCCCCGATGCGGAGAGGGGGCGTCTCCATCACGGCCGACGCGGTGTTGCCCGCGGTGTCCGTCGCCACGGCCCGCAGGCGGTGCGGGAGGAATTCCGGGCCTGCGTTCCAGACGATCTCGAAGGGAGGTTTCTCCAGGGTCGCGACGTGCTGATCGTCGATGAAAAGATCGATCTTCAGGAGGCGGCTTCCCTCCGGAAGGGTGACGGCCAGCGCCACGCGCGTCTCGCCGCTCACCGGCCGGTGCGCGGCCGGGGCCGCGAAGCGCAGCGACAGCTCGCCGGGCTCGGCCGCGGCGAGCAGGAGGATCGACAGGGCCGCGAGCCAGAGGGTCGATCGAGGACGGCGCGGGCGCCCCATAGGGGGGATATCAATAGGCTCGGGCGAGATAGACCCGGGTCTCGGCCGGCGAGCCGCAGTAGAGGCAGGGGCCCCGCCGGTCCTGTCCCTGGAGAGGAATGCAGCGGATGGTCGCCTTCGTCTCTTCCTTGATCATCGACTCGCACCGGGGGGCCCCGCACCAGAGGGCTTCGAAGAATCCGCCGAGACTCTCGAGCTGCTCCTTGAACTCGGCGTAACTGCCGGCCGGACGCGTGTTCTCGTCGCGGAACTTGAGGGCGCGCTCGTAAATGCCCTTCTGGATCGAGGCGAGCAGCTCCGGAACCCGGCTCTCCAGCCCGTCCCAGGGCACGGGCTGCTTTTTCCGATCCAGCCGGGAGACGGCGGTGACCTGACGCTGCGCCACGTCCCGGGGGCCCAGCTCGAGGCGCAGCGGCACCCCTTTCAGCTCCCATTCGTTGAACTTGAAGCCAGGCGACAGCTCCTCCCGCATGTCGGCGTGCAGGCGGACCCGCCCGCCCAGCGAATTCCGGATCGCCTCGACGGCTTCCCGCACCTGGCTCTTCTCTTCCTCGGTCTTCCAGATGGGGACCAGTGCCACCTGCGTCGGGGCCAGCGCCGGAGGAAGGACGAGGCCCTGGTCGTCCCCGTGGCCGAGGACCATCGCGCCGATCAACCGCGTCGACACCCCCCAGCTCGTCTGCCAGACATAGTCCATGCCCCCTTCCCGGTTCTGGAACTTCACGTCGAAGACCTTCGAGAAGTTCTGGCCGAGGTTGTGGGAAGTTCCCGCCTGGAGGGCCCGCCCGTCTTGCATCAGCGCCTCCATGCAGTACGTTCTCAGGGCGCCCGCGAACTTCTCCTGCTCGCTCTTGATGCCGCGCAACACGGGAAGGGCCATCTCCGATTCGACGAAATCGCAGTAGAGGTCGAGGATCCGCAGCGTCTCCTCTTCGGCTTCCTGCTCCGTCGCGTGCGCGGTGTGGCCCTCCTGCCAGAGAAACTCGGTCGTGCGCAGGAACAGCCGCGTTCTCATCTCCCAGCGCACGACGTTGGCCCACTGGTTGAGCAGCAGCGGGAGGTCCCGGTAGGAGCGGATCCATTTCGAGAACATGCTGTAGATGATCGTCTCCGAGGTCGGCCGGACGATCAGCCTCTCTTCCAGCTCTTTGCCGCCGCCGATCGTCACGACCGCCAGCTCGGGGGAAAAGCCCTCCACGTGGGCCTTCTCCCGGTGCAGGAAGCTCTCGGGGATGAACAGCGGGAAATAGGCGTTCTGGTGCCCGGTCTCCTTGAATCGCGCGTCGAGCGAGCCCTGGATCCGCTCCCACAGGGCGTAGCCCAGCGGCCGGATCACCATGCAACCTTTGACCGGTGAGTAGTCCGCGAGCTCCGAGCGCGTCACGACGTCGGTGTACCAGCGGGCCGGGTCCTCTTTTCTCGAGGTGATGACCTTGGACATGATCTCCAATTCTTTCCGATGATCGGACTCAGGAGCGAGTCAGCCGTGCACCAATGGGACGAAGCGGACCGGGAGGAGATTTCGGGCGACGTCCCCTTCGGCGGTCCGGGTAATCATCATGAGATCCTGATGCTCGACGCCGAGAGGCAGGACCAGCCGTCCCCCGATCGCCAGCTGCTCGAGCAGGGCCGGAGGCACGGCTTCGGCCGAAGCGGCGGCCAGAATGGCGCCGAACGGAGCCTCCTCGGGCCAGCCCTGGCGCCCGTCCCCCACGGCGAAACGAACGTTGCCGTAGCCGAGCTCCGCGAGCCTTTGACGCGCGATTCGTGAGAGGGGCTCGTGGATTTCGAGCGTGAAGACCTCCCCGCCCATCTCCGCCAGGACCGCGGTCTGGTAGCCCGAGCCTGTCCCGACTTCCAAGATCCTTTCGCCGCCTCTCAATTGGAGCTGCTCGGTCATGAACGCCACGATGTAAGGCTGGGAGATCGTCTGATCCAGCCCGATCGGAAGCGGGCGATCCTCGTAGGCATGCTCCAGGCTCGCAGCGTCCACGAAGCGATGCCGGGGCACTTTTCTCATCGCCCGCAAGACGCGCGGATCCCGGATTCCTCTCGCCTCGATCTGGCTGCGGACCATGTTTTCCCGGAGCCGCGCCCACTTCGTCTCGAGGCCGGAATTCTCGCTCAAGGATCGCTCCGACGGATCGGCCCGGAATGCGCGCGGATTCTAACATATCCGGCCGCGGGCGCCGCGGTCGGCCGGCGCCTTCCGAGGGCGTTCCGGCGCATCCGGGACACTTCGAGATCGGCGAGGCGCGTCGGCTCCGGAATCCGGTAGCGCCCCGCGCAGCGCATCGCCCAGGTCGCCGCCTGGCCGACGGAAAGGCGATGGCCCGGGGAGACGAAGACGGGTCGCGCTCCTTCCCGGGTCCGGAGCGCCGTCCCGACCCGCTTCGCCTCGAAAAGCAGGCCGCGGCGCCCTCCGCGGCGCCCAGGCACTTCCGCGTGCTCGCCCACCAGGATGGTCTTCGCGCATCCGAGCGTCGGAATGTCCAGGAGAAGCCCGAGGTGGCAGGCGAGCCCGAATCGCCGCGGATGCGCGAGCCCCTGCCCATCGCAAAAGATCAGGTCGGGCTTGCGTCCCAGGCGGCGGAATGCGCGGAGCAGGGGAGGGATCTCGCGAAAGCTCAGAAGGCCCGGGATGTAAGGGAAGGGGGAACGCCCGCTCGCCCGCGCGACCTCCAGGACCGACAGGCCCGGCCACTCCAGAAGGACGACGGCGGCGTGGAATCGGCCGGAGCCCGGATCGTACGAGACGTCGGCGCCGGCCACGCATCGAATCGGGCCACGGAAGGGGCTGATGGAGACTCTCTCCGCCAGGCGGCGCTGGAGCCGGATGGCGCTGCGCGGCGACAGGCGCCAGGAATGACGCAGGGCAATCGTGATCATCGTCCTCCTCGAACCGCGGGGAGCTCCTGGCCCATCCCTTGGAGCGATTGCGTTGACACCCTTTCGAGGCCTTTCTAGAATGCCTTAGGTCGGTGGCCCGAAGAAAGAGGATTTAGCGGCGGAGAACCCGCCCCAGCGGAGGAGGCGATGAACGGACAGCGCATCGTATCCGGCGTCGGCCTCCTTCTTTTGCTTCTTGGATGCGGAGTCCAGGTTCCCCAGGAATCAAAGCTGGTTTTCAAGTACTCCGAGGGGATCTGGAACCTCAACCAGCCCATCTACCGGGACCATTATCTCGCCTGTCACCCGGATGCCGCGCCCCAGGATCTGTCGGAGCGGGTTAAGCGCTATGAAGAGGCTCGCAAGACAGGGCATGTGACCTTTTCATCCGACGGCGTCGAGGTCATCAAGCTGGGGGCCCTGGGCAACGGAGCCTTTTTCAAGGTTCACGATTCCGTGACGGCCGGTCCCTCCATGACATTCCGAAGCATTCTGAGGCCCGAGTACGTCAACATCAATTTCAACGAGTTTCCCCCAGGCGCCATCCTGTACATCATGGGAAGGCCCCTTGGAACGATTATCCGGCTGCGGCCAGGGAAGACGCCGGGCCCGAAGCGTGAGGTTGTCGAGTCGGTGGACCTAAAATGGACCTGGATCCGGCTGCCCGAGGGTTCGGCGGCGGAATGGTGCCTGCAATCGATCGAGCCCGATCCCGCCTCGGCGAAGTACAGGAGCATCGAGCTGAAGGAGGAGCCGCTGGAAGATCCCGCGGCCCCCAAGGAACAAGGCCCGGCAACGCCCTAGCGGGCTCTCGCGACCACCTCAGGGGACGCGCATCACCTGGACTTTAACGAAGTTGGATCGGACTTGCTTCCCGTCCTTCCCTTCCACGACGAGGCGGTAGAGGTAGGCGCCTGGGGAATACAAGTCGAAGGTCTTGCTGAAGGAAGTAACCACCGAGACTTCCTCCTCTCCGTGGACGCACCGGGGCGCCTCGCTGAGCTTGGTTCCGGTCTCGGGAGCTGAGCCGGGATCCACTCGGATCCAGGTGACCACGGCGTGGCAGAAGTTGGGATCGCGGTCGCCGACGCCGCTGAGGGTCGCGACGAGCTGCACGCTCAGGGGCGGAAACCCGAAGGCCGGAGTGGCGGACAGGACGATCTTGGGGTTCTTGCGCCCCTCCTCCCGGGGCTCCTTGTGGGCGGCCTGGAGCGGCCCGTGGGTAAAACCCACGGCCAGCGCCCCGAGGAGAATCGCGCCGCGATAGAGCCGTAGGGAAGGCTTCATCCTCGTCCTTTTCAAAGGAAACTAGATTAACTCTAGCGTCCGGGTCGACGCGGGTCAAGGGAGCCGGAATCGGAGCTTCATTGGGGTTCTCCTGTACTCCGCGCGTGACAGCCGATGTCCATTAATACGTAAAGCCGCGCGCCCCGGTCGGGGTTCTTCGTGGAAGTGCCTGGAGGCCATGGGTTTCCGGAAAGGGCGCTCTTGGCACGTTTCTGGCTCCTTCTGAAAAGCACGAAGACGCGGGCCGGTCGTAGCGGACTGAGCCCAAGGAGGGGTAAGGTGAAAAGATTGTCGGTCGCATGGAGCAGGTGGGATGTGGTTCTGAGAGGAATCCTCCTCCTGTCGCTGCTCGTTCCCTTAGCCGCGCTCCCGGCCTATTCCGAGGAGGAATATGGCGACTCCTATTCGGGCGACGTTCCCGCCCGGATTCGGGCCCTGGAGGGAGATGCAGTGCTGCAGCGCCAGCAGGAGCAAGACCGGGTAGACGCGACCATCAACTCGCCTGTCTTCACGGGCGATCTCCTGTCGACCGAAGATGGCCGGGCCGAGGTGGAGTTTCCCGACGGCACCGTTCTTTGGCTCGACTCCGACACGCAGGTCGAGTTTCTCGGGATGGAAGATCCCGAGTCCGGAAGCCGGGAAGCGACCGCCTTGCGCCTCCATGATGGAAGGATCGAGATCGACTACCGGGGCGGCGGCTCGGGCGATCCGCGCATCGACACCCCCGAGTCATCGGTCTATATCCAGGGGGAAGGGCGATTTCGGGTCGAATCAGATCGCGGAACCACGACGCTGATTTCGCTCAGGGGCGTCGCCGAGCTGGCGGGAGACGACGGCTCGATGCTCGTCCGGGACGGGATGATGAGCCAGGTGGAGCTCGGCTCGGCGCCCGACGAGGCGCGAAGCTATAACACGCTCCGGCTCGACGATTTCGATGCCTGGTGCGAGGAGAGGCTGGCGAGCTACCTCCCCGAAGACGAAGGGGACGACCGGGAGTACGTGCAGGCGGTCCCCGCGCCCGTGCGGCACTACGTCACGGAGCTGGACAACTACGGCGATTGGGAATGGATGGTCAGCTACGGCTGGGTCTGGCGTCCGGCGAGCTATACGGTGGGATGGCGGCCCTACTACAACGGCTACTGGACCTCGTGCCCCCGAGGCTGGGTCTGGGTCGCCTATGAGCCCTGGGGATGGGTCCCGTACCACTACGGACGATGGCAGTGGCTCTCAAGCGCGGGCTGGTTCTGGATCCCGGGCGGCGTCTTCTCTGGCGCTTGGGTGAGCTGGGCCGTGACCCCCAGCTACATCGGATGGTGCCCTCTCGATTACTACAACCGTCCCGCTTACGTGAACGTGAACATCAACATCACCAACGTGACGGTGAACCGCTTCGGGGGCGGATGGAACTTCCTGCCCCTCAACCGGCTGTCCGATCGCGGCGCCTCGCGCCTCATCGTCAAGGCCGACCGCGTGCCGCGCCTCGAGGGAGCGGTGACGACGAAAGTGCTTCCGCGATTCTCTCCCGATCGGATCGGAAACCGCCCCGATCTGGCGCAGAGAATCTACCGGGAAAGCGCCAACGGAGCGCACCGGATCGATCTGCCCGAGCCGGGGAGACGGGAGAACCTGGTGCCGTTCCGGCAGCTCGACCGCCGCGAAGCGGGCCGACAGCATGACTCGATCCGGGGCCGCGCCCCCGACCGCACCGGGACCGAGCCGAGGATCCTCCGGGGCGGAAGGCAACAGGCCGCTCCGCGTCCCGAAAGGGTTCCGAACGGTCGCAGCGCTTCGGAGCGCGTGAATCCTCGCGGTGGACGCGAGCCGGGAGGCGACTCCGGCGTGGTCGGACGGCCTGGAACCGAGCGAAGGGGCGAAGGAGTCCGTCCGGAAAGGGAAAGGGGACGTCCCGAGCCTCAGGGTGGAGGCAACGACAGGGAGCGCATCCGCCCGCGCAGGGAATCCCCCGACTCGGCAGTTCCCCAGGATCCGTCGCGCCGGGAGAACGGCCAGGATCGAAAAGCCGATCCCCCTCCCCGGCTCGAGCCCCGGCCGCGCCGGGAGAGCGGTTCCCAGACCGGCCCCGGTGCCGAGAGACGGCGCCGCCCCGAGCGCCGAGAGCCGAGTCGCCCCTCGACCACCGAGCCGCGACCTCAGCGAGAGCCGGATTCGGAGTCGGCTACAGACGGCAATCGACAGCGGAGCTTCTATCGCGGCCCGGGGATGAACGACCCCAGGCCGCGCCGGGAGTCGGCGCCTCAAAGGGCCGACCGCGATGCGCCGAACGTCTATCGCAGCTACGGAACTGACAATCGAGGCGGGTCGCGCCGGGGGTATGAGGAGGGCCCTGGCTCGATCTCGCCTCGTCCGCGACGGGAGCGGGGCGCCCCTTCCGGCTACGGCGACTCGCGGGACGCCTCGCGCAGGGTTTTGGACGGGATATTCGGGGAGGGTGCTCGGTCCCGATCTCGCCCCGCGCAACCCGGAGCCACGGCCCGGGAAGAGCGAGTCCGGCCGGAAGGATCCCCCTCCCGCGGCGAGAGGGTGCAGGGACCGCAACAGCGTTCCGCGCCTGAGCGGATTGAGCGCTCCCGCCCCCAGGGTGGACGGCAGGCGCCTCCCCCCCGCAAGCAGGAAGAAAAGAAGGGAAGGCACTGAGATCCCCTCCCCCATCCTCCCTCCTTGACACCCTCGGAAACGCCGTGCTAGTTTCGAATTGCCGCAACGGGGCCGGAGTCTCGTTGCGGCTTCTACCTTTTTCGGTGTGAAAGGGCATGGCTCTCCGAGAAATCGTCATCTATCCCCATAAGGTCCTCGAGACCCGCGCCGACGAGGTGGCGGAAATCGACACTGGCGTGCGCCAGCTCGTGGCGGACATGGTCGAGACGATGCACGCCGCGCCGGGCGTCGGTTTGGCGGCGAACCAGGTTGGCGTCTCCCGCCGGGTGGCCGTGGTCGATCTTTCCGTGGGCAAGGATCCCTCGCAGCTTCTGGTCCTGATCAATCCCCGGGTGCTTTCAGTGGACGGGTCCCAGACCGAGGAGGAAGGGTGCTTGAGCATCCCGGGGATCACGGAAATGGTCCAGCGTCCCGCCGTCGCCGAAGTGGAGGCGCTCAACCTCGATGGCAAGAAGTACCGGATCCGCGGCCAGGACCTGATGGCGCGCGCCCTGCTGCACGAGATCGATCACCTGGACGGAATCCTGTTCCTTGAGCGGCTGAGTCCGCTCAAGCGCCGCATCATCCGCAAGAGGATCCAGAAACTGATCCGCACCGGCGAGTGGGCCGGGGTCGGATCGTGAAGCTGGCCTTCCTCGGCACCCCCGACTTTGCCGTTCCCTCCCTCACCCGGCTGCACGATGCCGGACACGCGATTCGACTCGTCCTGACCCAGCCCGATCGCCCCGCGGGACGCGGCCGCAAGATATCGCCCTCTCCCGTCAAGCGCGCCGCGCTGGAGCGCGGCCTCGCGGTGTTCCAGCCGGAGAGACTGGACGAGGCGGCGGTCGCCCGCCTCGCCTCGGAAGAGGTGGAGGCGGCGGTGGTCGTCGCGTATGGCCTGATACTCCCCGCGGCCCTGCTGCGGCTCCCTCCGCTCGGATGCATCAACCTCCACGCGTCGATGCTTCCGCGGTATCGCGGGGCGGCGCCGATCGCTCATGCCATCCTGCGGGGTGAGACGACGACCGGAGTCACCACGCTGCTCATGGACGAAGGGATCGACACGGGGCCGATTCTGCTCCAGAAGGAATCGTCCCTTGGCCCGGAGGAGACCGCGGGAGAGGTCGAGAAGAGGCTTTCCGAACTCGGGGCCGGCCTGCTGGCGCAGACGATCGAAGGGATTGCCGCCGGCCGGATCCTGCCCCGCCCTCAGATCGTCGACCGCCAAACCTACGCGCCGAAGATCGGCCCGGAAACGGCTCGGATCGCCTGGAGCCACGCGCCGACCCTCATCGTCAACCTGATTCGCGCCATGAATCCCCGCCCTGGAGCCACGACCTCCCTGGGGGGGAAGAGCTTCAAGATCTGGCGCGCCGCCGCCGGCGCCCCGCGGCACGGCGAGGAGGAGCGCGCCGCTCCGGGGGCGATCCTGGCGGGCGGTGGAGAGCCGCGCGTGGCGTGCGGCGCGGGCGGAAGCGTCGTTCTCCAGGAGCTCCAGCGGGAAGGAGGGCGCCGCGTGAGCGGCGAGGAAGCGGTCCGCGGCAGGTGGCTGGCCGGGGGGGGGTTCTCGGGTGAGACGAAAGCGCTCTGACGCGGCCGCCGATCCCCGCTCGCTGGCCTGTGAGATTCTCGACAACCTGGAACGAGCCGGCAGCCGGGCGAGCGAGGAGCTGGCGCGGCTCGGCGATCGCCTCGCCGACGATCGCGACATGAGGCTCGCGACCGAGCTCGTCTACGGAACGCTCCGGCGCCGGTCGGGGCTCGACTACCATCTCGTCCGGCTCTCCGGCCGCGATCTCGAGCGGATCGATCCCGCGCTCCTTGCCCCGCTGCGCGTCGCCCTCTACCAGATCCTCCATCTCGACCGGGTCCCCGCTTCGGCCGCCGTTAACGAATCGGTGGAAATCGCCCGGAGGCGATTGGGGGAGCGCTCCGCCGGCTTCGTCAATGCCGTTCTCCGGAAGGCGGCGCGAGATCGCCCCGCCCTCCGCCTCCCCGAGGAAGGCGATGATCCCGACGGCTTCATGGCGCTGAGCTATTCGCTTCCCCGCTGGATGATCGAGCGATGGCGGGAGCGGCTGGGCGACGAAGAGACGTGCCGCCTCGCGGCGAGCCTCGTCTCTCCCGCGCCGCTGTCGCTGTGGGTAAACGGCTCGCGGACCGATGCGGCCCGGCTCGCGGAGGAACTCGCCGGGGAAGGAATCGCGACCGCCGGATCTCCTCTCCTGCCCGGCAGCCTGCGCGTCCTCGGCGGCAGGCCCCAGAAGAGCCGGGCGTTTCGCGAGGGGAAGTTCTATCTCCAGGACGAAGGCTCCCAAGCCGTCGTCTTCCTGATGCAGGCGCGCCCCGGGGAGATCCTGGCCGACCTCTGCGCCGCCCCCGGCGGCAAGTCCTTCGGGCTCGCCTCCCTCGCCGGCCGGAGCGGCAGGGTGCTGTCGATCGATCGAAGCCTCTCGCGCATCAGGGTTCTGGTGGAGAATCGCGACCGGCTCGATCTTCCCCAGGTGATGCCCGTGGTCGCGGACCTCGAGAAGCCACCCCCTGCCGGAAGCTCCTTTGCAGGCGTTCTCCTCGATGCTCCCTGCACCGGCACGGGGATCCTGCGGCGGCAGCCCGAGATACGTTGGAGGCGATCGCCGGCCGATATCGTCTCCCTGGTCTTGCGCCAGGACGCGCTTCTGGAGACGGCCTCCCGCCTGGTCGCCCGGGGCGGTCGCCTGGTCTACTCGGTGTGCAGTCTCGAGCCTGAGGAAGGGGAGGACCGGATCGCGGGCTTCCTGAGCCGCCACCCCGACTTCGCCGTTCGGGATCCTCGCGCCTCGCTCCCGCCCGAAATGGTTTCCGCGGTCGCCTCTTCCGGCTTCCTCCGGACCTGGCCCCACCGCCATGGCTGCGACGGATTCTTCGCGGCTGTCCTGCAGCGCCAAGGGGCGGAAGCGCCGTCCGTCTGTTGAACCGGTGGGATCCCTATGCTAAGATGCCGCCCCAGGTTCGGAACGCGTTAACAGCGACACATCAATCACTTGGACAAGATGGATCCCCTCCCCGCGGACCCTGCTCCCCCTCGACGACCCGTTACGACCCGAGTCCTCTTCTCCACCCTGAAGTGGGGCATTCTCGTCGCGGCTTTGCTGGGTACCGCCGGGATCAGCGGATACCTCTTCATGAAGAAGACCGTCCGGGGGGGCGAAGTGGAGGTCCCGGCGCTGGAAGGGAAGACCTTGTCGGAGGCGGCCGCGGTGGTCAAGGCGGCTGGATTGACCGTCGAAAGGAGCGGTGAGCGCAGCGACCCTCACGTCGAGGCGGGCAAGATCGTCGTCCAGGATCCGCCCGGGGGCGCCCGTCTGAAGCGCAACCGGAAGGTGCGGGTCATCGTCAGTCTCGGCACCGAAGTCCTGCAGGTCCCTTTGCTGGTGAATCAGCCGGCGCGGCGGGCGCAGATCGCCCTTCAGCAAGCGGGGTTGCGGATCGGCGACATTGCCTACGCCTACAGCCCGACGATGGGCGGGGATCGAATCCTCGCCCAGGAGCCGCCGCAGGGGACGCCCCGGGCGCGCCAGGGAATCGTCGATCTGCTCGTCAGCAAGGGCGCGCGCCCGCGAGTCTGGGTGATGCCGGCGGTCGAAGGTCAGAACCTGGCGGGGGCGACGCGAATCTTCGAGCAGGCAGGATTCCGAGTGGGCAATATCCGCCGCGAAGCCGCTCCGGACGTTCCGGGCGGGACGGTGCTCCAGCAGTATCCTCCGGCCGGATATCCGCTCCGGGAGGGCGATTCGATCTCGCTCGTCGTCAGCTCGGAAGGAGAAGACAGTGGCTAGCCAGACCGCCGGAAAGGCGATCCTCGCCCCCTCGGTCCTGTCCTCGGACTTCGGGATTCTCGCGGAACAGGTGCGCGCCGTGGAGCAAGGCGGCGCGGGGGCGATCCACCTCGACGTCATGGACGGCCATTTCGTCCCGAACCTCACCATCGGCCCCGTGGTGGTGCGGGCGGTGGACCGGATCACCCCGCTCCCGCTCGACGTTCACCTCATGATCGAGGAGCCCGATCGCTACCTCGAATCGTTTCGTGAGGCGGGCGCCGATTGGATCTCGGTGCACGTCGAGGCGGTGACCCACCTCCATCGGACCGTCTGCCGGATTCGCGAGATCGGCGCGAGTCCCGGCGTCGTCCTGAACCCCGCGACCCCTCTGGCCGCTCTGGAGGAGATCCTCGAGTTCGCCGATTTCGTCCTGCTGATGTCGGTCAATCCCGGCTTCGGAGGCCAGGCCTTCATTTCCTCCGTCCTTCGCAAGGTCGAAGCGCTCCGGGAGATGGTCCGCCGCCGCGGGCTGACGACGCGCCTCGAAGTGGACGGCGGCGTGGGAGCCGAGAACGCCGGCGATCTCGTCCGTGCCGGCGCCGGCATCCTGGTGGCGGGAAACGCGGTGTTCGGGAAGGGGGACCCGGCCCAAAACGTCCGCCGTCTTCTCGAGGTGATGCGCGAGGCGGAGGGATGAAGCGCGGGATCACGAGTGTCCGCGTGCGCTATCCCGAGGTCGATCGGATGGGCGTGGCGCACCATTCCCACTTTCTCTCCTGGTTCGAGATGGGGAGGACCGAGCTGCTCCGGGGCGTCGGCTGCTCCTACGCGGAGATGGAATCCCAGGGCGTCTTCATGCCCGTCGTCGAGGTGATCTGCCGTTACCGCTCTCCCGTCCGCTACGACGATCTGCTGGAAGTCGAGACGCACCTGATGGAGATCTCGGGGAGCCGGGTGACCTTCGACTACCGTCTTCGCCGGCAGGGAGAGGACACCCTCCTGGCCGAGGCCCGCACGGTCCACGCCACGGTGAACCGGGAAGGCCAGGTGATTCGGATCCCCGCCGCCTACCGGGACCTCCTGGCCCGCCCGTGACGATGCCGCGAAAGCACGGCCTCCGCCTCGTCCGAGCCTCCCGCATCTTCCCGGCGTTCGCGCTGCTTCTCCTCGCGTCGCTCGCCTGCCACCGTCAGTCGAAGGTCCATGCCGTCCAGCCGATCGACCAGGTCTATCGCGACGCGGTGCACAAAATCGACAAGAAGCGGTACTACAAGGCCCGAGCGCTGCTGCAGTCTCTGCAGACCCGCCTGCCGCAGGACGACCGCGAGCTCCTGCCTCTCGTGCAGCTCAAGCTCGCCGACGCCTTCTATCTCGACGGCGGCGTCCTGAACCTGGGGGAGGCCCTCGGGGCCTACCGGAACTTCATCACGTATTACCCGCAGCGCGAGGAGGCGCCCTACGTCCAGTTCCAGGTAGGGATGTGCTACTTCGGGCAGGTCCTCGCGCCGGATCGCGATCAGGCGCTCACCTACCAGGCCATCTCCGAGTTCGAGAAGGTCGGGCGCCTCTTCCCCGACAGCCCGTACGTCGCCAAAGCCGCCGATCAGATCGTCAAGTGCCGCGAGCGGCTGGCGGCGCACGAGTTCGTGATCGGGCGCTTCTACTACGTCCGCAAGTCCTACCTCGCCGCCGCCGACCGCTTCCGGGTCATCCTCGACAAATACCCGAACTTCTCCCGCACGGAGGAGACGCTCTACTTTCTCGGATCCGCCCTCATCTCCACCGCCAATCCCGACGAGGCCCGTCTCTACTTCGAGCGCCTGATCCACGAATTCCCGGCCGGGAAGTTCAGCCGCAGCGCCAAGGAGCTCCTGGAGGAGCAGAAAAAGGGATGACGGAGAAGATCACCGCGCTGGTTCCCACCCTCGACGAGGAGGAGAACCTGCGCGACTGCCTCGCTTCGGTCGCGTGGGCGGACGAGATCTTCGTCGTCGATTCCGGAAGTGCCGATCGCACCCTGGAGATCGCCCGGGAGTTCGGCGCCCGCGTCGTCCAGCACGAATACGTGAACTCTGCGGCGCAGAAGAATTGGGCCATCCCGCAGGCGGCGCACGCCTGGGTCCTGCTGGTCGACGCCGACGAGCGCGTGACCCCCGAGCTGCGCGACGAGATCCGCGGCATCCTCGCCCGGGAGGAGAAGTCCGACGGCTACTGGATCCGGCGCGCCAATCACTTCCTGGGACGCCGCATGAATCACTGCGGCTGGGAGACCGACAAGGTGATCCGCCTGTTCCGCCGGGACAAGGGGCGCTACCAGGAGCGCGAGGTGCACGCCGAGGTCGACCTAGCGGGACCGCTTCCCGTTCTTCGCCACCCCCTGCTTCATTATTCCTTCCGGTCGTTCCGGCAGTATTGGAGGAAGATGCAGCTCTATTCCGATTGGGGCGCCAGCCAGCTCCATAAGGAAGGGAAGCGCTCGGGATGGGTTTCGATCGGCCTGCGCCCGCCGCTGCGGTTCCTCAAGATGTACGTCGCCCGGCTCGGCTTTCTCGACGGGATCCACGGCCTCGTCCTTTGCATGCTGGCCGCCTTCTCCGTGTTCCTCAAGTACGCCAAGCTCTGGGAGCTGGGGCAGCGAAGCGCGGCGACGCGGCGCCCATGACCCCGCTCAGCCTCCTGCACGTCAACACCGAGCGCGGATGGCGGGGCGGCGAAGCCCAGACGCTCTTGCTCGCGCGCGGGCTGGAGGAGCGCGGCCATCGCTGCCGCCTCGCAGTCGCCCCCGGCTCGCCGCTCGAGCGGCGCGCGCGACAAGAGGGGTTCGAATCGGCCCCGCTTGCGGCCCGCGGCGAGCTCGATCCCGCGGCGATCGCCGCCCTGGCGAGAATCCTGCGCCGGTTCCGTCCCGATCTGGTCCACTACCATACCTCGCATGCCGTCACCCTCGGAACCCTCGCCTCATTCCTGGCGGGGCGGCGGGCGGCCGTGGCGACGCGCCGGGTCAGCTTTCCGCTCAGCCGGAACCCGCTCGCGCGCATCAAGTACACCTTCCGCCTGGATCGGGTGATCGCCGTTTCCGAAGGGATTCGGGAGACGCTCGCGGCGGCCGGAGTCCCGAAGGAGCGGATCAGGGTGATCCACAGCGCGGCCGATCTCCGCCGCTTCGATCCCCCCCGCGACCGCGCGGCGTGCCGGCGGGAGCTGGGCTACGCCGAGGACGCTTTCCTCGTCGGCTGCGCCGGCCATCTGGCGGAGCACAAGGGGCATCGCATCCTCGTGGAGGCGGCCGGCCGCTTGAGCGACTCCCCGAAGATGCAGTTCCTCCTGGTCGGAAAAGGGGAGGAGGAGGCGGAGCTGCGCAAGCAGATTGCCGCCCTCGGGCTGGACGGAAAATTCCGGCTCGCCGGGTTCCGCGAGGATCTCGAGTCGATCCTTCCCGCGCTCGACCTCCTCGCTTTCCCGTCGCTCTCCGGCGAAGGCTCGCCCGCCGTCCTCAAGGAGGCGATGGCCTGCGGCCTTCCCGTCGTCGCTTCCGCGATCTCGGGAGTCGGGGAAGTGGTCCGGCAAGGCTCCGAAGGCCTCCTCGTTCCCCCGGGGGATCCGGCGGCGCTCGCGCAGGCGATCCTCTTCTTCGCCTCGGACCGGAGGCAGGGATTAGAATTCGGTGGCCGGGGCCGGGAGCGCAGCCGCGAGTTCCGGCCGGAGCGGATGGTGGAAATGACCGAGAAGGTCTATCGCGAGGTCCTGCCCGCATGAAGAGGACCGGGGCGCGGCGCCTGAAGATCAACCGCTATTACATGATCTTTCCCGGCGACTCTCCCCTCGAGCGCCTGCGCAAGCGGTTGACGCGCCGGCCGATTCCCCGCTTTCCGCGGAACATCCAGATCCAGACCCGGACCGGCTGCAACGCCGATTGCGTCTTCTGTCCCTATGGCGCGACCGCGCCGCACCAGCCCCGGGGAAGGATGGATTGGGACCTGTATCGCAAGATCATCGACGAGAGCGCCCGCCATCGCGTCCGGCGGATCAGCCCCTATCTGATGAACGAGCCCTTCGCCGACGACGAGATCTTCGAGCGGATCGCCTACATCCACCGCGCCAACCCGCGGGCCCGGGTCGTCCTGACGACCAACGGGTCGCTTCTCTCTCCGGCGGCGGTGGACAAGCTCCTGGCGCTGCCGGGAGGGGTCCACGAACTGGCGATCTCGCTGCACGGGATCGACCCCGAGGCTTACGCGCGCACCGTCCGGGGCGGGCTCGATTTCCACCGGACGCTGGCGAATGTCGAACACCTGATCGCCGAGATGCGCCGGAGGCGCCGGCGCCGGCCGGCCCTGTGGATCACGATGGTCGACACCGAGGTCATCGACGCCCGCAAGGCGGTGCGCTACTGGCGCCGCCGCGGCGTCAATGCACGCTACACGATGCTGGAGAACCGGGGCGGAAACGTCGCGCAGGCGGAGCAGATCAGCCACCATTCCCGCATGGACTATTACTCCGACTGCACGCGGCTCTTCAAGCAGGCCTACGTCAAGTTCAACGGCGACGTCGTCCTCTGCTGCACCGACTACGAAGCGAAGATCGTCCTGGGAAACGTTCGGGAGAAGAGCCTGGAGGAGGTCTGGAACGGCCCCGTGGCCACCTCGATCCGGGCCAAATTCCTTTCCGGCCGGATCGGCGAGATCTCCCTCTGCGGCGCCTGCAAAGTGGATCGCGAAAGAGAGGTCGAAGTCCGCGCCTCCCGGCCTCTCCAGATTCTTCTTCCCCCGCGCAACCCTGCGACGCCCGTCTTTACCGGGATGAAGGACCTGCTTCACCGAGAGCCATGATGCCCTCCGCGAGCGGAGCACGGAAAACTGATCCTGCGTTGCCTCCGGCCTACCAAGCGGCCACGCCGCCGGCAAATCGACAACACCGCGCCTTTTCTCCCGGACTCAAGGGAAGCGCGATTTGGCTGTTGTCGCTATTCGTGGGTTGGGCCGGCGGCGGTCTCGGGGTTTCGGCGGGACAGGCCTCAGCGCTTCTTGCGCAAGCTGCAACGAAGCCTCAACCGGAGGAACGAAGAGTCGTTGAAGGCTCCGAGCTAATCGGAACGAAGCCCCCGGAATGGGACATCCGCGAGTGGATCGGATCCGCGCCGGTCTCGCTGGCCTCGCTTCGGGGCAAGGTTGTCCTGGTGCGCTGGTTCGCGGGCAGCGGCTGTCCCTATTGCGCCGCCACGGCCCCGGCGCTCAACCGCCTTCACCAGGATTTCGCCCGCCGTGGCCTGGTCGTCATCGGCCTGTATCATCACAAAGCGCCCGGGAATCCCAACCTGGTTGCGGTACGCGAGCTGGCGCGCGAGTATGGTTTTGAATTTCCCGTCGGAGTCGATCGCGACTGGCGCACTCTGACGGAATGGTGGCTCGACGGCCACGACCGGAGCTTCACGAGCGTGAGTTTCCTCCTGGATCGAGAGGGAGCGATTCGTGAAATTCACCCCGGTGGAGTGATGGCAATTGGAACCCCGGACTTCCGGGCAATGCGTTCAAAGATTGAAGAGCTGCTTCGCCAGTGACGTCAGAAGTCCAGAAAGACTAGACTGTATCGCCCGGCTTTGGTGGGGGCCAGCTCGGAGCATCCAACACCCTGCGCCGCCCGGCCTGTTCACTCTGTATTGCCTCACGCTCAAAGAAGTTCCCATGGTAGACGCCGGTCCGGATGATGAGCCCCCATATCGAGGCCAGCAAGTACGCCGGGATGAACCCAGGACCCCAGAGCTCGTATTGGCGAACATGAACTCTCTCATGTATCCGCGTCAGGGAAAGGGCTTGTTGATCGCGTCCTAATACGACGTGGCCGAAGGTCATGGCTACGGCGCCGCCGGACATCGGCACGCAATGTCGCAGCACCCAGGAAATGAACGAGCCGTGGAGTTCCAGCACGCCGTCCACGATCTGAAAGCCGCCGTTAGTGAAAACGACGCTTGGGAAGAAAAGAAGCCCGATGAGGCTGTTGGGTGAGGCCCAGGCGTAACGGCTCAAGGACATTCGGAAACCCTCGATCCAACGGCATAGCGGTCAGTCCGGCGTCAGCAAGGGCAGCGGCATCGCCTTGCTAGACGGCCAGTCTCTCGTATTCGGCTCGTATCAAGTCGGCACCATGTACGCGTTCTAGCCTGCGGACAACGAAATGGCCGCGCGCCATATCCTGAAAATGGTCGATGAAGACCAGATTCACGATGGCGCCACCGGCGGCTCCGACAACCGGAACGGCCTGGGCGGCGGCCTTTTCCGAAACAGCAACGCTGAAGCGGCCTGCTATCTGTGTGATCAGGCGGACAATAGCCGGTGCCCCTTCTTCAGCTAGGCCGCGCTCAGCAATATATTGCGCGGCCTCGGACACGGCGCGAGCGAGTGCGGTGCGCACCGCAAAGTATCCGGTTTCCGCCGCGTCGTTGGTCTTGGAACGGCCGCCAAGCGCGAAGACCTCGATGCACGCCAACTTGGTTTCGAGGGACCTGATCTTCTCGCCTTCGCTTCGAGCAATGTCCGCGATGGAGCGCAGCATCACCGTCGTGGAAAATGGGAGCTCAATCGCTATCGCAGAAAGGCCGAAAGCGCCACCCGCAGCGCCGCTCATGACGGCGAGAATCTTGTGCTGGACATCGCTGGAAGCACCACGTGCCGAGTGGTCCGCCATGGTGGTCACTGCCAGGTTGAGCGCTTTCTCCAAGGCGCTGCGCGTAGCCCTGGTCACGGCGGCGGACCATCTCGCCGGCAGAAGATCGAATCCCTTCTCGATGGGTGTTCCAATGACGCTGGTAATCCTTGCAGCGAGGCTTGGGTGTTCCAGGAGGCTCTTCGCGTAACGAAGCTCGTCACGGTCCTGAGTCGATAATGCCATGAAAAAACCCTTCTACATGAGATGCCCGTCTACCATTCCGCATCACCGCAGCGGGTGAGCGGGGAACTGCGCGCCCCCGGGTGCCGCCTGCGTCACCCCTTGAGTCGTCCCGCGGCTCCGAATACGAGGAGAGCGAACCCGACCCCGATAGCAAACCCGCCCCCGGATAACCCAACGGCATCAACGCTTCTCACACCGTGAGAAAAGCGAGACAGAGCAACGGCTCCAATAGTGAACAGCACTACGGCCAAAGGCAAAAGACGTCTTCGTTCCATGAGGGCTCCACTCTCCATGCAGGCCTGATGCCCGCGACGCCGGGCTAGACGTTGTTCGGCGCCCGCCCACCGCCTGCTGTTCTCCATGACTCGCGGCGTGGCTACCGATCGATGATGGCCATGTTGCCTTGGTCGTGGCGCTCGCCGGCGGCCGGCGTGAGGTTGTTCAGCCGTTCGATCTGCTCGGCGCTCAGCTCAATATGGTCGGCGGCGGTGTTCTCCTCGACGCGGGCGACCCGCTTGGTGCCGGGGATTGGGGCGATGTCGTCACCCTGCGCAAGCAGCCAGGCCAGAGCGATCTGTGCCGGTGTTGCACCCGCCTCGGTGGCAACGGCCCGGACTGCGTCGACGATGCGCAGGTTGCGCTCGAAGTTCTCCCCGGTGAAGCGCGGGTTGGTCTTGCGCCAGTCGTCGTCGGAGAGCTGATCGGGCGAGCGAATCTCGCCGGTGAGGAAGCCGTGGCCGAGCGGCGAGTAGGGAACGAAGCCGATGCCCAGCTCGCGCAGCAGCGGCAGCAGCTCTGTTTCCACGTCACGGGTCCACAGGGAGTACTCGGTCTGCAGCGCGGCGACCGGGTGCACGGCGTGGGCACGGCGGATCGTGGAGGGGCCGGCCTCGGACAGGCCAATGTATCGGACTTTGCCCTCGGCGACCAGATCGGCCAGGGCGCCGACGGTGTCCTCGATAGGAGTCTTGGGGTCGACGCGGTGCTGGTAGCACAGGTCGATGTGGTCCGTGCCGAGCCGCTTCAAGGAGCCCTCGACCGCGGTGCGGACGTTCGCCGGGCTGCTGTCGAGCACGCCGGGGCCGCCACCGGAGTGCGAGATGATGCCAAACTTCGTCGCCAGCGCCACTTGGCCGCGGCGACCCCTGATGGCCCGGCCGACGAGTCCCTCGTTGGCGTAGGGACCATAGATCTCGGCGGTGTCGAGGTGCGTGACGCCCAAGTCCAGCGCCCGGTGGATGGTACGAATTGACTCGGCGTCGCTTCCTGCCCCGATGTTGTAGTAGCCGGACATCGACATGGCGCCGAGTCCTATGCGCGAGACGTCGAGTCCGCCGATCGAGATGTGCTTCATGGCAATATGACTCCTTTTTTAAATGCACTTCCGCATCGAACGATGCGGACAAGCTACGGCGCGCCTGTGCCGCAGCGGTTTCTGCGCGGGCCTTCGCGCGCCGCCAGCTCCAGCCGTCACCAAACGCCCGGTACGACACGCTTGGTCCGCGCCATGTACTCCTCATAGTCCTTCCCGAATTCCTCGAGCATCATCCGCTCCTTGGGGCCGATGCGCAGGGCGACCAGGAGTGCCATGGCGACGGCATAGGATGGGCCCACCACGTAGTTGGGAAGAACGAGCCCTTGGCCCACGGAATAGAGCAGGAGAGCCAGGTACATCGGGTGACGGACGCGGCGGTAGAGACCCTGCGTAACAAGCCGGTGCTTCTCCCGCACCTCGAGGGTGATCGACCAATTGGTGCCGAGGTCCGCGTGCGATCGGT
>DASYRE010000033.1 GCA_036004685.1 Candidatus Polarisedimenticolia bacterium
TGTAAGAGCACGTTGAAGAGATCCGGGTGCGCCTTCTCGATCTCGTCGAAGAGCACCACCGAGTACGGCCGGCGGCGGACTTTCTCCGTGAGTTGGCCGCCCTCTTCGTACCCGACGTAGCCGGGAGGCGCTCCGAACAAGCGGGAGCTGCTGAACTTCTCCTGGTACTCGGACATGTCGATCCGGATGAGGGCATCCTCGGTGTTGAACAGAAACTCGGCGAGCGCCCGGGCCAGTTCGGTCTTCCCCACGCCCGTCGGTCCCAAAAAGATGAAGGACCCGATCGGCTTCTTGGATTCTTTGAGCCCGGCCCGGGAGCGCCGGATGGACCGTGCAACGGCGGAGACGGCTTCCTCCTGGCCGACGACGCGCTTGTGCAACGCCTCTTCCATCCGCAGCAGCTTCTGGGACTCCTCCTCTTCCAGCTTGAAGAGCGGGATCCCGGTCATCTTGGAGACCACGTAGGAGACGTCCTCCTTCGCGATGACTGGCCGGCTCTTCTCCTGGCTCTTCTTCCACTCGCGCTTCGAGTCCTCCAGCAGCTTCCGCAGCCGTTCTTCCTCTTCGCGGAACTTCACGGCCTCCTCGAAGTTCTGAAGCGCGATCGCCATTTCCTTCTCGCGCGAGACCTTCTTCAACTCCTGTTCCATCGCCCGCAGATCGCCTGGCAGGGCGTAGGCCTGCAGCTTGGCCCGGGACCCGGTCTCGTCGATCACGTCAATGGCCTTGTCCGGGAAGAAGCGGTCGGTGATGTACCGGTCCGCCAGCTTGACGGCTTCGGTGATGGCCTCTTCGGTAATCTCCACCCCGTGGTGGCTCTCGTAGCGATCGCGCAGGCCCTGGATGATGCGGATGGTCTCTTCCACGCTGGGTTGCTGCACGTAGATTGGCTGGAAGCGCCGCTTCAACGCCCCGTCCTTCTCGATGTGCTTGCGGTACTCGTCCAGGGTGGTCGCGCCGATGCACTGGATCTCCCCGCGCGAGAGCGCGGGCTTCAGCATGTTGGACGCGTCGATGGACCCTTCCGCCGCCCCGGCCCCGACCAGGGTGTGCAGCTCATCGATGAAGATGATGATGTTGCCCGCTTGGACGATCTCCTTCATGACGACCTTGAGGCGTTCCTCAAACTGGCCGCGGTATTTGGTGCCGGCCACGAGAGAGCCCAGGTCCAGCGCGATGACGCGACGGTTCAAGAGATTGTCGGGCACCTCCGCGCTCACGATCCGCTGGGCGAGGCCTTCGACGATCGCCGTCTTGCCGACGCCGGCTTCTCCGATCAGCACGGGGTTGTTCTTAGTGCGCCGGCTGAGGATCTGCAGCACACGCTCGATCTCGTCCAGGCGGCCGATGACCGGATCCAGCGAGCCCTCCTGCGCGAGATGGGTGAGGTCCCGCCCGAATTCATCCAGCGCCGGGGTATTGCTTTTCCGGTCGCGCTCCCGCGGCGAGCTCTTGCGTAGGAACGAGACGGTCAACTGGCGGGCGGTCAGGAGATTGGCGCCGAGGCTCCGGAGAATCTTCCCGCCGATGCCTTCTTCCTCGCGGAGCAGGCCCAACAGGAGGTGCTCGCCGCCGATGTGGTTGTGGCCCAGCAACCGGGCCTCTTCGACCGCGTACTCGATGACTTTCTTCACCCGCGGGCTGAAAGGGATCTCTCCGAAGGTCATCGTCGTGCCGCCTCCCGGCAGGTTCCGCTCGATTTCGAGACGGATCTGCTCGGTGGAGAGCCCCATCTTCTTCAGGATCATCAGGGCTACCCCGTCGGTCTCGCGAAGGATGGCCAGGACCAGGTGCTCGGTGCCCAGATAGTCGTTCTGGTGCCGCTCGGCCTCTTCGCGCGCCAAGACGATGATCTTTCTGCCCTTGTCGGTGAACCGTTCAAACATCCTGTGTCTCCTCCAGGTGGGCCGGGCCGTTCGTGGGGAACCCGTGACCGTATTCTAACGGGTGGTCGGGAGCGTGTCAAGGGCGCTCTCGAGCGACCACCGCCACACGGGTGCGACCACCGCAAGAATCACTGTAGGTACTACCCCGAAATCGCCTGCGTTGACACTCAATCGGGACGGCTAGCCAGGATTGTTCATGGATGTCGTACCGAGCCGTTCGAGACAAGAGGATCGGACGACGTAGTAGATATTCATGAACAATCCGGGCTAAAATGCCGCCCATGAAACGGATCGGCATTCTCGTCAAAGCGGAGTCGCCCGATACCAAGGCCCTCCTGACGGAGCTCGTCCCCTGGTTGCGGGCTCGGGGCAAGGACCCGCTGCTCGATCCCGCCACCGCCAAGATCATCGGGGAAAGCACTTCCTATCCCAAGAAGGACCTCGCCACGCTCGCCGACATGCTCGTGGTCCTCGGCGGGGACGGCACCATGCTGGCGGCGGCCCGCCTCGTCGAAGACCGCCCCATTCCGATCTTGGGCGTCAACGCTGGGGGGCTGGGCTTCCTCACTGCGGTCACGCGCGACGAACTTTTCAAGGCGTTGGAACAGGTGTTCGCCAATACCTACGTGGAAGAGGAACGCCTCATGCTGCGGTCCCGCATCGTCCGGATGGGCAAGCAGGTCGCCGCCGCCTCCGTGCTGAACGACGTGGCGCTCAGCAAGGGCGCCTTGTCCCACATGGTCCAGTTGGAGATCTCCATCGATGGCCAATTCGTCACAGGATTGCGGGGCGACGGGCTCATCATCTCGACTCCGACTGGTTCGACGGCATATTCCATGGCTGCAGGGGGGCCGATCCTCAATCCCGCCGTCCATGCGCTGATCCTCACCCCCATCAGTCC
>DASYRE010000034.1 GCA_036004685.1 Candidatus Polarisedimenticolia bacterium
GTCGTTCGCCACGCCTCGCCCGCTTGGCTCGAAGCGAGATCATCAACACGATCTTGACGGATAGGACTCATCGGGACTCCGAGATCATGCTGGAGAGAAGAGGAACTCTCTCAAATCGCTATTGTTCCGCAGCCTGCTAACGCTTCCACCGCAGAACTCACCAGTTTTTAGTTTAGCTAGAAACCTCTGCTCGGTCTGGTCGGGCAGATCCTCGAAGCTCGCCAGCCGTGGTCTTACAAAAAGCTGTGCACCGATCAGGATGAATGAACCAAATAGAAAAGCGAGAAGGGGGACTATTAGACGCGTCAATATGGTCATTCCTGATTGTCTCGGCTTAACTAAATAGCGGTCAACGATTCTGGAACATCATGAGTGTACTGCTTTCGCCAGAGAGGGTTGGTTCCCTGGGAACGGCGTCGCGTTTCGAAGAAAGCGCCGGACTTTGGCCAGAAGTCGACGGATAGTTCGGCACCGGTGGTTTCGGGTCACATTAGCGTGGAGCTGGAGCCACAGGCGTTCGATCCGATTCTCCTCGGGGCAGTAAGGAGGCAGGAAGTGCAGTCGAAGCCGACCGCCCCGCTCGCTGAGCGCCGCCTGGACGATCTTGCTGCGGTGGATTGTGTAGTTGTCGAGGATCAGGTGAAGCACTCGGGCACGGCAATAGCGTCGCAGCAGAGCGCTTAACAAGTTCAAGAAGAGCCAACTCCGTTTCTGGTCGCCCTCGACCCAGACCAAATGTCCGCTGCGATGGCTCGGGGCTCCGGCGAGGAAGCGCTTTACGTTTTGACCGGGAGTGAGAACCCAGCGCTGTTGTCCCACGAAGTGGACATCGACCTCAACCCCCGGATCGGCCCGGACTGGACCCTGCCCGAGCAATTCCCGACTCCAACTGCTGCGCTCCCAGCCACAGTCGGTCGGGACCAACGCCAGCAACTCTTAAAGGGCCGACAGAAAGCTCTCGTCCACCTTTCGGCCTCCATTGTCTTCTCGCCGATCCTGCAGCCCCGCGATTCCCTCGCCAAAGTACTTCCAGGCGGTCCGGCTCACGTGAGCCCGGGCCACCTTCAAGTGCCGTTCGATGGCGACCGAGCTCTCTCCCTCGGCCAGCAAAACAATGATGAGGTAGCGTTTGCACAACGCGGCATCCCGCGTTTTTTGAGCCCGACGAGAAAGGGCTCGACGAACCTGCCGGGAGATTGCGATAATGTCGGGGAGACTCAGTCTCAAGGGCACCTCCTCGAAGAACGGTTGGTTTCGCAATCACCATTCTACGAGCCGGTGCCCTTCGTGCGTTCAAGAGTATTTTCATGGACTTACAAGTGATCCAGAATCAATGACTTCTATTTAGATTCATGCCGATCACCGTTCATCTGAGATGGACGAGTTGGCGGCTAGCATGAGAATACAGTGAGCCGCTTGGGAGTGGAGACGGCATGATGCACGATAGGAACCCACGAAAGCTGTTTGGCCGGCTCGGAATTGGGGGCAAGTTGGGGAAGTATAGCACCGACCGTGTCGTCCTGGTTGCAGTCCCGTTGTACTTGTCGGCGCTTTGAAAGGGACATCATTTGCCTCGTGGTAGCTCCAGGTCCGCGAGCTCTTCGCGGGGAGGATCGCCCGTGAGTTCCGGAACCCGACAGTCGACCTAGGCGGGATGTAGTTACGTCTTGATCTGGAACTGGCGGATCTTGCGAAAGAGCGTGGCGCGCGAGGTTCCGAGGAGCGCCGCAGCCTGCACTTTGTTGCCGCGCGTCGCTTTCAGGGCTTGCTTGATGTCATCCTTGCGCAAATCAGGCTCGGGCGCCTTCTTCCCTCCGGGCAGCTCGGCGACGCGGTCGAGGAGCTCCGGGTCGCGCGCCAGATCGGTCAGCGTGATCACCGGTCCGGAAGCGAAGAGGGAAAGGCGCGCCACGGTGTTCTCCAGCTCCCGCACGTTGCCCGGCCACGGATAGCGCATCAGCAGGGCCAGGACGGTCGGATCGACCCGGACCACCTTCGTCCCTTTCTGGCGGGCGATCTTCTCGAGGAAATGCTCGACGAGAAGCGGCAGGTCCTCGGGCCGCTGCCGCAGCGGCGGGAGGGTGAGCGTCACGACGTTCAGCCGGTAGAAGAGATCCTCCCGGAACTTCTTCTCGGCCACGAGCGACTTCAAGTCCCGGTTGGTTGCCGCCAGGACACGGACGTCCACCTTGCGGCTCCGGCTCCCGCCGACCGGGCGGATCTCGCCTTCCTGGAGCACCCTCAGGAGCTTGCTCTGCAGCGCCAGGCTCATCTCCCCCAGCTCGTCGAGGAACAGCGTCCCGCCGTCGGCCAGCTCGAAGAGTCCCGCCTTGTCCTGCTCGGCTCCGGTGAACGCTCCTTTCACGTGGCCGAACAGCTCGCTTTCGAGCAGCGTCTCCGGCAGCGCCGCGACGTTCTCCGACAAGAATCGCTTCTCGCGTCGTGGCGAGTTGTGGTGGATGGCGCGGGCCACCAGCTCCTTGCCCGTGCCGCTCTCCCCCTGGATCACCACGGGCACCTGGCTGTCGGCCACACGCGCGGCGCGCTCCAGGACGCGCTCCAGGGCGGTGCTCTTGCCGATGATGTTGGCGAAGCCGTAGCGCTCCTCCACCGTCTTGCGAAGGTAGCGGTTCTCTTCTTTCAGCGCCTCGTAGAGCTGCGCGTTCTCGATGGCGATCGCCGCCTGGTTCGCGAAAGCCTCTAGGAACTCCAGATCCTCGTCCCCGAACAGCGTGCCCGGGTGCCGGCTGTCGAGGTAGACCGTCCCGAGCACCTTCTCCCGTATCCGCAGGGGCACGCAGGCGAGCGATCGGATCTTGTAGAGGCTCACGCTGTCGTACTCCTGGAACCGCTCGTCCGACCCGGCGTCCAGGGTGACGATCGACTTGCCCTCCTGCGCCTGCTTCAGGATGCGCTGGCTGTACTCCCCGGCGTCCCGGATCGTCTCGTGCTCCAGGTTGCGGGCGACGCGCACCTTCAGCTCTTCCGACCCGTCCTCCCTCAGGAAGATCAAGCCGCGCTCGGCGCCGACGATCTGGATCGCCAGATCCAAAACGCGGTTCAGCAGCTCCGTCGGGTCGCGGATCGTGTTGATGATCTGGCTGATCTCATACATCGTGGCCAGCATCTTCATGGGGGGCGTCTTGCCGCTGAATCCGGGCAGGGCCGGCGCGGGAGCCGATTCCTCCGCGCGGGTGATCTCCTCCTGGACCTGGCGCCGCGCGCCGCTGGCCAGGAAGCGCCGCCGGACTGCCGAGTCTTCGATCCTCCCGGCGATCTGCCGGAACGCCTCCGCGGCTCCCCGCAGGAACTCCGTCGCCTTGTCCGACTTGCCCGCCGCCGCGGCGGCGCGCGCCAGGAACACGCGGGTCTCGGCCGAGATGTCGAGGCGGCCGAGCTTCAGCGACTGATCCAGCGCCCGTTCCAGCAGCACCGCGGCCTCCGCGGGATCGCGCTCGGCGAGCCGGACCTGGCCCAAGGCTTGTGCGGCGCGGCAGCGCTCCTCGCCGCTGCCTCCCTGGACCGCCAGCGCGTCGAAGTCGCGGGCGCGGTTGGCGGCTTCCCGAGCGTGGCTCGCTCCCAGCGCCGCCGCGACCAGGGCGCGCAACGCCACTGACTGCATCTTGCGGTTCCTCAGGCGCCTCGCCAGGACCAGCGAGCGCTCCGCCGGAAGCGTCGCCTCCTTGACCTTCCCCTCCTCGAGGAAGTCGAGCGCCAGCGCCGCCAGTAGAAAGCCTTCCTGCAGATCGTTGCGATGGTCACGCGCGAACCGCAGTCCCTCCTGGTGCGCCTCCATCCCCCCGGGGACGTCGCCCGAAAGGCGCTTCGCCGACCCGACGAGATCGAGCGATTGGGGGATGCTGAACGGCTCGCCGATCTCCCGCCGCAGCTGAAGCGACTCCTCGGCGAACCGCAAGGCCCGGTCATAGGCGCACCGCGCCAGTTGGATCTCCGCCATCGACGCGAGGGTCACCGCCAGGTGCGTCCGGTCCATCGTCTCCCGGTAGAGCCGGATCGCCTCCTCCGAGGAGGCGACCGCCTCGTCGAGCTTTCCGAGGTCCTTCAGGGCCTGGGCGCTGTTCGCGACCGTCATGGCGATGCCGCGCTTGTCGCCGAGGCGCCGCCAGGTCTCCAGCGCCTCGTTGAAGAGCCGCAAGCCCTCCTCGACCCGGTTCTGGCAGAGATGCACGTTCCCCAGGTTGTGGCGGACGTTGACCATCTGCTCGAGGTCGCCGGCCGTCTCGAGGTGCTCCAGCGCCTGCGTGAAGTAGGGGATCGCCTCATCGAACTGGTTCATCCGGGCGTAAGCGGTCGCGATGTGGTTCTTGGCGCGCCCGAGGCCGAGGTGGTCGCCCAGCGGCTCGAACAGCGCCATCGCCGCTCGGGAGTTCCGGACCGCGAGGTCGAAGTGGCCCTGGAGGAGGTGGCCGTAGCCGATCGACACGAGGAAGTGCCCTTCGCGGCCACGGTCCTGCAGCGTGCGCGCGATCCGCAGCCCGCGGTTCAGGTAATCCTGCATCTCGGAGTAATTCGCCGATTGCGTGTGGATCCGGGCCACCTTCGACAGGATCTCCATGCGTCCCTTCGATTCCGTCCTGGGGAGGAGTCCCAGCGCCTTCTGGTAAAACTCCAGCGCCGGCGCGTAGGCGTAAAGGCGGGAGCACTTGTCGCCGGCGCGCTGCGCGTAGTGGAGCCCCTTTTCCTTCGCGCCGCCCTGGAGGTAGTGGTAGGCCACTTCCTCCAGCGTCTCGTCGGGCCGCAGCCGCGACGCGTCCTCCAGGAGCTGTCCCGCCACGAGGTGCAGCCGGGTCCGCTCGCCGCCGACGCTGCGGTATACGAGGTCCCGGGTCTTCATGTGGGCGAAGGCGATCTTCTCCTGCCCTCCGTCCTCGTGGCGCAGCAGAATGCCGCGCGACAGGAGGTGCGAAAGCTGCGGCGCCATGACCTCGGAATCCCATCCGCCGGCCCGCTCGAGAAGCACGCGCGGGGTCGGCCGGTTGAAGACCGACAGCACGCGGATGATCTTCCGCTCCTCGTCGCTCAGCTTGCTCAGTCGGCGGGTCAGCGTCTCGTTGATGTTCTTGGGGACCTCGAACTTCTGGAGGTGGGCCAGGTCGACCTTCCACCGCCCCTCCTCCCGCTCCAGCGCCGCGTCCTCCGCGAGCGCCTTGAGGATCTCCTCGATGAAGAGGGGATTGCCCGCGGTCTGCCGGTGGAGCAGGAACGCC
Organism: Candidatus Polarisedimenticolia bacterium; assembly: GCA_036004685.1. Taxonomy (NCBI): domain Bacteria; kingdom Pseudomonadati; phylum Acidobacteriota; class Candidatus Polarisedimenticolia; species Candidatus Polarisedimenticolia bacterium. Next base: position 5,229 of record DASYRE010000034.1, read on the forward strand.
AGGTCCTGAGGATCCTCGTCGAGCGACAGCATGGAGCGCACGAGATGCGTGATCTCATCCACCTCGAGGCGCTTCAGCCGCAGGACGATCTGGGTCCCGGACGGAGAGGGCTGGGAGGCTAGCGCCTCGAGAGGCCGGCCCGCCACTTCGTCGTCCCGATAGGTGGCGACGACGAGAAGCGGAAGCGCCGGGACGCGATCTCTCAGGTAGCGCAGAAACTCGATGCTCAAGGCGTCGGCCCAGTGCAGGTCCTCCAGCGCCAGGATGAAGGGGCGCTTGGCCCCGGCCTGCGCCAGGATCTGCGTGGCCGAATCGAACAGGAGGTTCTTCGCCGCCCGATCGTTGCCGCTGACCGACAGGCCGGGCTGCACCGACGGGAAGAGGTCCGGGAAAAGCGGCGCCAGGATCTGCGCCGTGCGCGCGTCGACCCCCGCCGGATCCCTCGCCTCGAGGATCTGGCGGGCGGCCGGAGAGAGGAAACGGAAGGCTTCGACGAAAGGCTGGTAGACGGCGCGCCCCGTCTCGTAACAGCTGCCGAGACAGAACTCCAGCCCTTCGGTCTGGGCGTGATATCGGAACTCGCGCAGCAGCCGGCTCTTCCCCGAGCCGCTCTCGCCGCCCAGGAGCACGAGCCGCGGCCGGCTCTCCGCCTCCTCGCCCGGGGACACGAGCGCCCGTAGCGCCGACCGGAGCACTTCCATCTCCGAGTCGCGTCCGACGAGGACGGCCCCGGTCAGATAGCTCTCCCGCGTCTCGCGCGTCTCCAGCGTGAAGTCGGTCTTCAGCGCCTCGTTGAGCGCCCGCAACAGGGCCGCGGCGCTGCGCGGCCGATCCTCCGGATTCTTCTCGAGCAGCCAGAGGATCAGCCGCTCCAGTCCGGCGGGCAAGGCGGGATCGAGGCTGCGCGGGGGAGGCGGCGGCGTCTCGCGATGGGCCCGAAGGATGGCGAGCGGGTCCTTCCCGGTGAAGGGGAGCGTTCCCGTCGCCAGGCGGTAGAGCACGACGCCGAGCGAGTAGAGATCCGATCGCGCATCCACCTTCTCCCCGGCGAGCATTTCCGGGGCGGCGTAATGGATCGTGCCGCTGCGGCGCGTCTCCCCCCCCTGGTCGACCAGGCGCGCCAGCCCGAAATCCATGAGCTTGGCCTGGAACTGGAAGCCGTCGTCCCGGTTCGGCGCCGGCAGAAGAAAGATGTTCTGAGGCTTGATGTCGTTGTGCAGGACGCCCCGGACGTGGATGTAATCGAGGGCCCGGCAGAATTGCGCGATGAGCGCGGGAAGGTGTGGCCGCAGCTCGGCGGGCGTGAAGCGGGAGAGGTCCTTCCCGTCGAGGTACTCGAGTGTCAGAAAGGGCTCGTCGTTCTCTTCGAGGATCCCGAAATCATGGACCGCCGCGAGGTTCAGGTGGCGCAGCCGGGTCATCGCCCGGAACTCTTCCTTGAAACGCTCCACTGCCTCTTCCGAGACGAGCCCGCGCCGGAGGGTCTTCAGGGCGACCGGCAGATCGCCTTTGAGGAGGTCTTCGACCAGAAAGACCCGTCCCATCCCCCCTTCGCCGAGCGAGCGGAGGACACGATAGCGGTGGTTGAGGACCGAACCAGCCTCGGGCAGGATCAACTCCAATTTTTGGCGATGTAGGGGCTTCCAGCCGGAAGTCTACGCCGATGTATAAGGAGGATCAAGAGTTTTCTTGAGACGGTGGCCGCGTCAAATTATGGTCGGACAACAAGTTCTGTCTTGAGGTGATGAGACGGTCGGGGCTTTGGACCGGGGACTTGACTCTCAGCGATGTGATAACCCCATGACCAGGACTGGAAGGCACTCCTGCCGGAAAAGACTGGCAGAATCCGATGCGGCCGGCGGCCCGCCGCCGGGATGTCAATCGAGGAATTCTGGAGAACCTTCTTTCAAAGGTCTTGACGGAAATACCCCTGAAGGCATACAAGAGATAGACTGAGACAGGAGGGGCCGGATGGTGCCCAAGAAGGAATCTTCAGCGATCGTCCTGACCTGTCCCTGCTGCGGGACCGTCCTTCATCTCGACCGCATCACGGGGGCGATATTACTGGAGGATCGGCCCCGGAAAGGGACGGTCCGAAGCCTCGAGGAAGCGGCCCGCGAGAACGCCAACCGGCAGGAGCAGGCCCGCGCCCAGATGGCCCGCGCCATGGAAGAGGCGAAGCACAAGGACGAAATCCTGGAAAGGAAATTCCGCGAAGCGGTCAAGAAAGCCGAGAAGGACGAGAAGCCGCTTCCCCCCCGCCCGTTCGACCTCGACTGATTTTCCCCTGACAGCCATGAGGCTCAAGTAGGACCGCGCTTGGCTCGAGCGTTGGCTCCGGCTGGGATCAAAGTTGGCTCTGCTGGCGCTCTTTGTCTTGTTCCTGTCCATCTCCGCGGTCCCGGCGGACCGCGGAGTCACGGGGCCTGAGGAGCATTCGTTGGAGGCGGCCGATGGGGAGCGATTGATTTAATACAGTTGGAAGGGGCGGACTTCCCTTTGGAAGGCGCCGATCTCCTTCTTCCAGGAGCGCTCGAGGCGTGACAGGCTGCTTCCCGATTCGAGGACCTTGCGCACCGCCGGATCGCCGGTGAGGACGTCGACGGGAAGCTTGTCGATGACGTACTCGTAGGGGGGCTGCTTCCAGATGAAATCGAGCCGGTGCTCGGCGAGGACGTCCTGCAGGATGGCGAGGGTCGTCAGGTAGGGGCGGAAAACTCTTCGATCGGTCACCTGGAGCTGGAAGCCGAAGCAGAGCTTGCCGCTCCACTTCTGGAAGGTCGGCTGGAAGGGCTGCTCGCGCAGCAACACGCCGGGAAGACGCCGCGAGTCGAACGCCGCTCGGAACCGCTTCACGTCGAGGTAGGGCGCCCCGAAGATCTCGAAGGGACGCGTCGTCCCTCTCCCCTCGGACAGGTTCGTCCCCTCCAGCAGGACTTGGCCGGGATAGACCATCGCCGTCTCGAACGTCGGCATGTTGGGGGAGGGGAGCACCCAGGGCAGGCCGGTGTCGGGATAGGTCATTTTCCGCCGCCAGCCGCGCATCGGGATCACCGTCAGCCTGCAGGCGCCGGGACAGGAGACGCCCGGCCCGTCCCGCCGGCTGGTGGGCCGGGCGCTCTTGGGGGCGTTCCCGAGCCGGGCGTTCACCAACGCCGCCATCTCCCCCAGCGTGAGGCCGTGCCGCATCGGCACGGGATAGAGGCCCACGAAGGAGCGGTACCCCTCCCGCACTAGGTTTCCCTCGACCACCTCGCCGCCCAGCGGGTTCGGCCGATCCAGGATCACCACTTCCTTGCCGGCGGCCGCGCAGGCCTCGAGCGCCAGCGCCGTGGTCCACTCGAAAGTGTAGACGCGGCATCCCACGTCCTGCAGGTCGACCAGCAGGACGTCGACGTGGTTCAGCATCGCCGCCGTCGGCTTCCGGGTCTCGGAGTAGAGGCTGTAGACCGGGATCATCAGCTCGGTGTCGTAGCCGTGCGGCGACTCCACCATGTTGTCCTGCTTCTCGGAGCCGAAGCCGTGCTGCGGCCCGAAGAGCGCGGTGAGCTTGCGGCCGAAGATCTTCGAGACGATGTCGCGGGCGGAGACGAACTCGGAGGTGACCGAGGCGGAGTGCATCAGGAGGCCGACCCGCTTCCCCCGGAGCCATTTCGGCCGGGTGCGCGCGAGAACCTCCAGGCCAGTCTGCACTCGGGGTCGGGTGCGGGAAGCCATCGTCGGAGCCCCTCGCCTGCGACGTCGTCGCGGGGTCGCGGTGCGCCAGTTTCATCGTGAGCGGCTTGGGGGAGGCCGCCTAAAGCGCGCGGAGTCTACCAGCGTCGTTGGGAGGTGTCAAAGCGCCGAACACGATCGTCTCCGGCGCAATTCCTGCCGACCGATCGGGGCGCGCCGAAAGTTATTCCCCCGCGCCCTTCAGGTCGATATCGTTCCCCGTCATGGGACCGTATCCAAGATTGTGGATTAGCGCCGGCAGCGGGCATTGACTTCACCGATGCGAAACGGCTAAGCTACTGGAGATTAGGCATTTACTAATCAACAATTGACGGCAAGCCAGTCCGATCTCCTGACTCACCCCTTGCCCTTGATGGGGCGGACGCTTCAGGAAGGGCTGGAATCTGTCTTGCGGAATCTTTTGTAAGTCAGCGGGCGCACGTTCGAGGCAGGCTCTTTGATGCCCACGGCTCCACCCACCTCATCCCAGCGAGCCCGACCGCGGCAGGCGGGTCTGCTCAGACGTCGCTTCCTGGCGCTTCTGATTGGATCGTCGGTCTTTGCGGGGTTGTTGCTGTTGCCCCTTTGGGAATCGGTCACCGCTTCCAACGTCGTCCCGAAGGTGATCAAGCAGCCCGGGAGCCAGCCCGGGGAGGCCTCGCTCAACAATTCCCACTGCGAGACCTGCCACGCAGGATACGCTTCCGTCTACGAGCCGGGATTCCTCTGGCGCGGCTCGATGATGTCCCATGCGGCGCGCGACCCCCTCTTCTACGCCGAGCTGGCGGTTGCCGAGCAGGACTTCATGCCCAACCAGACGGTCTGGAACAACTGGGAGCCGTCCTCGCCGCCGGGCACGACGCCGCCGGGCGGAGTGGGAGACCTCTGTATGCGCTGCCACACTCCGGACGGGTGGATGGGCGGGCGGTCCACGCCGACCGACGGCTCGGGTCTGTCCGGCGCGGACGAGGCTGACGGTGTTTCGTGCGACAGCTGCCATCGCATGATGGATCCGGGCAGCGCCGAGGGGCGCCGGCAGACTTCGCCGGGCCACGAAAATTATCGGCTCGCCTCCCCGGGAGTGCTTGAAGGCTTTTACGGAAGCGGGCAGTACGTCCTCGATCCGGGCGCCAGCAAGCGCGGCCCCTTCGATGACGCCACTTCCACGAACCACGGCTCCATCGCGTCTCCCTTCCATCGCAGCGGGGAAATGTGCGGGACCTGCCACGACGTGAGCAACCCGGCGGTCGGGCAGCTCGCCCCCGGCCACGGCAGGCTCGACGGCGCGCCCCTCGCGGTGAATTTCTGCCTGATCACCAAGGCGCCCTGCACGGACAGCGCGTCCTGCCCCGACTGCAACCTCGGACAGATCTCCTGCGAGACGACTTGCGGCGGAGTCTGGAGCGCCGCGACCTCCAGCTGCGACCGGAGGGACAGCTGCCGCACCACCGTCGCCGAAGCTCACCCGCCCTACGCCTATGGAGTCATGGATCGCACTTACAGCGAGTGGAAGTCCAGCGCCTGGCCCGGTCTTCTGACCGGCACGTTCCTCGTCGACCCGACCGTGCCGGCCGATCTCAAGGTTGTCGGAGGCGCTCCGGCCGAGGCGGCGACAAACGCGCCGTACAGCTCCTCGACCAATCCCGTCTTCAATCCGCCCCGGACCTTCACCTGCCAGTCGTGCCATATGCACTCCGCGACGGGCCAGGGATGCAACAAGAACCCGGAAGTTCGAAGCGACCTGCCGCTCCACGACTTGACGGGGGGGAGCACCTGGATGCCGGCCGTGATCACCGACATGTCCGCAGCCGGCACCCTGGTGGGTGGCGCGCTCAACTCGACGGCGATCAACCAGCTCAACGCCGGAGTGTCGCGGGCCCGGGCGCAGCTGCGGATGTCGGTGAAGGTCGATCCGCTCACCAGCGGGCCGGGCGGGCTGCAAGTGCGCGTCACCAACCTCACCGGTCACAAGTTCCCGAGCGGCTTCCCCGTGGGGCGCCGGGCCTGGATCAACGTCCGCTGGTCCGACGCCGCCGGCAGGGTGATTCACGAGGACGGCGCGTGGGACCCCGTGTCGGGGGGGGTGGACGAAGAAGGGACCCGTGTTTACGCGGCCCGTCCTGGAATGAGCCGGGTCTGGGCGCAGACCCTTCTCGCCGTCGGCTACGACTCCGCCATGGCGCTGTCCTACGACCTGAGCGGGAACGTTCTCTCGACTCTCGGACAGCTCGCCTCCGGAGCCTTGGGGGAGCGGGTTCCCACGTTCCACTCCGTCCTCAATGACGTCATGGTGGACGACGATCGGATTCCTCCCTATGGCTTCGATCCCGTCGAAGCGGCGCAGCGCAACGCGCTTCCCGTTCCGGCGGGTGCCTATCCAACCCTTCCGAGCGGCAAGCTGCAGCATTGGGGCGACACCCTCTTCCCCGTCCCCATCGGCGCCGCCCGGGCCGACGTCCAGGTCTACTACCAGAGCGCTTCACCCGAGCTGATCAACTTCCTCCGCCGCGCCAACGCGACCAACAACCGCGGTCAGGACCTTTACCAGGCCTGGCTGAACACCGGGAAAGCGCCGCCCGAGCCAATGCTCGTCCTGGCGGGCTCTCCGGCCCCCGCACCCTGGACCGGGCCGCCGTGCTCCGGCGTCCCGGGATCGGTCGGGTCCACCCTCGTCTTGACGCCCGGAAACCCGACGGTCCAGACGCTTCTGAGCTGGCAGAGCGTCCCGAACGCTACCGGTTATCTGCTGCATCGCTGGAGCGCTCCCGACCGGAGTGGAACCGACAGCGCCCGCCACCTGGCCCTTCCCGGCGCGATCGAAAACGAGATCCCGCATACGGGAGAGTGCTGGTTCTACGAGATCGGGTCCACCAACGCCTGCGGCGAGAAATCGGATGGCGGATCCCCGCCCAGCCCGATCACGGTCGACTACTTTTGGCCGGGGGAGGCGCCGCACTATCGGGGGGCGCTGCGGACGCCGACGTGGATCGACGTTCCCATCGCCGCGGGCGGCAATCACGTCCTCATCCACAGCCTCAGGATCCTGACCGGTGCCCGAGACTGGGGCTTCAAGATCTGCGGCTCGAAGACTCAGCCGGAAACGTGCGGCTACGCGGTCGAGAGAGGGTTGTCGGCAGGATGGAAGCTTTGGTACGCCGACTCCCAGGCGGAGATCGACTATCGCGACCTGGACGGCGACGCCTCGCCGGCGATTCACTTCTTCGTCACGCCGTACGACGGCGATTGGATGTCCTTCCGCGCCCAGATGAAAGTCGAGGGGAAACCGTGAAGCGGATCGTTCTCGCCTGGCTCGCGCTGCTCAGCGTAGGCGGCACCGCCTTCGCCAACGTCTGCACGTCCGTGCAGGACGGCGATTGGACGAGCGCCGCGACCTGGGGCGGATCGGCGTGCGCACCCACGGCGTCGGACACGGTGACGATCAACCATGTCGTGCGGGGCGACTTCACGGGCACCGTGACGCTGTACGCCTTGGCGGGAAGCGGGACGTTGAACATGGTCCCCGGGGATCGCCGGTTCGACGTCGCCTCCGCCTCGGCTTGGCGGGGCACGCTCAATCTGGCGAACGGCACCTGGATCAACTCGATCGCGGGCTCCGGGATCCCCGGCTGGGACCTGGGGGACACCGGAGCCTTCGTGTCCGACGCGACCGATCTCGGACCGCTCCGGACCGTCGTCAGCTTCGCTTCGAGCTCGACGAGCGGGGTCTGCGTCTCGGGGAACCGCTGGACGGTCGGCGTCTCGCCGGCGCCGACGGGGCTGGTGCCCGGAGACTTGGCGCAGTTCATGAACTGGGACGGCGCCGCCTTCGGCCGCATGTACGAGATCGTCCAGGTCTCCGGATCGACCCTCACCCTCTGCCCGTCTCTCCCGGACGGCAACAGCCTCGGTCCGCGTCTGACGCCGCACCTGTCCAGCTCCGCTGCCCCGCAGCCCGGCGTCTCTCCGCAGCAGGTTTCCGCCGCCGGCGACACGCTGCTCGCCTGGCACCCTTGGAGAATGACGCGGAGCGGCGCGGCGAAGTGGTGGATCCTCACGGCCACGGCGACGCCCGCCGTCTCCCGGATCGAGCTCGTCGGAGGCGACCTATCGGGTGGGGCCATCATGAACCTCCGGTGCGCCGCGAGCCAACCGCCCCTGATTCTCTCGCACAGCAACGTCCACGACTGCGACAGCACCGGGATGGGAAGCCTCTTTCGGTTCATGGAAGGGGTCCCGCCGGACAGCGGCTGCCGCTCTCCACTCGCCAGCTTCAACGTGTTTCACGACAATGTCCTGGAGCTGTTCCAGGCGGAAATCATCGTTGACCGGAGTGCCTCTCATCTCTCCGGACACGGGGGAGAGGGCGGGGCTTTCGTCGCGAACACTTTTTACCGGACCAACAACAACAACATCAATATCAACTCTTCCGATGCGGGAGGGTCCGTCAACCGCTTCGAGGTCTCCTACAACACCTGCTTCGAATTGGGGACGTCGGCGAGCGACGAGTGCAGCTGCGTCGAGATCGACGATGCCCAGGACGTGACGGCGCAGTTCAACCGCGCCTGGAACCTGTCGACCGGTTGCGGCGGGTTCACACGGGCGGGCGTCGCGAACGCTCTCTACAAGAACAACCTTTGGATTGGCAACTTCGTCGACGGCGGCGCCTTCGGGATCCACGCCGTGTTTCCCGGTTTCCAGGGGATGCTCAAGGACAATGCCGCGGTGAACAATTACGTCGCCCATACCCTCGACGAAGCGATCAGCGCCCCGAAGGCGCACTACAACCTCGTCCGTCGCTGGTCCGACGGGAACGCCTACCAGAATGAGGCAAGCCGATCCTACGCCGGCATCTGGGCGCGTCAGGCCGAGGGCAACGTGATGGACGGCGCGGGCAGCGCGCGCGCGGCGATCGGAATCTGGACCGAGGCGGGAGACGTCGGCGGCGTGCCCGGCAAATTCATGAACAACGTTTTCTACGGACTGGCGACCGACCAGTTTCACGGCGCCACGGGGATCTCGTTCAACCTGGGTCGCGAGAACGCGGACGTCACGATCAACCACAACTTCATGGAGTGCGGGACCACCGGCTTCTGCTACGGGGTCGCCCGCATGCAGGGGAACCCGACCTCTTCGGAGACCTACAGCCTCACCGACAACGTCGTGCTGGGAATCGACGGTTCCTTTGCCGCGACGAGCGAGGCCGGGTTGAAAGTCGTGGACAACCTTCTGAACTTGACGCGGTACGGCGGAATCGCGGCGGCTTCCGGGACGTGGAACTCGAGAATCGGCGAGGTGGAGCGCGACCCGAAAATCGTCGCGGCAGGCTCCGATTGGAACTACCGGGCCACCAGCCTCGAGCTCTTTGCCGGCGCGGCCCCGCGCTTTTCGAGCATCGGAATCCGCGGCCGCCTGTTCGACCCCTCGCTGTTTCCGCCCTTCCTGCTCGCCGTCATGGGGACGATACCGCCCGTCACGGCGAACGAGGCGATGGACGATCTCGACCTCGATCTCATCCCGGCGTTCGCGCTGGGGGACCCCGATTCCCCCGACGTCTGCCCGGACTTCACCGACCTGATGAACGGGTGGGGCGGCTCGTCCTGTGACAATGCCGCCTCGGGCGCCGGCCAGGCGGCCAGCAAGCCGCTGAACAGTCCGTAAGCGGCTCGCCCGCCGGAGCATGCGAGGTCGGCGCCAAGCGGCTGCAGACATCGAGGTTGAAGGGGTCTCGGCCCGAGAGCGCGGCGGCAAACGGCGCCCGCCACCGGCGGGGGGATCGGCTGGAGGAATTCCCCCGGCTTGAGATATACTCCCGCCTTTAAAAAAGGTGGCAGGCCGGCATCAGTCGGCGAGGCTTACCCGTAGCCAGGTAACCATTCAAAATCGCGAGAGAAGCCGCGGTATCCGTGGAGGGGAGTGTATGCGCGAGGCGGTCCGGAAGCTCTGGCCCGAAATCGACTGGATCCAGGACGAGGGCCTGCGCGAGAAGACGCTGGAGACCTGGGTCAAGGCGTTCGAAGCCAGCCCCCTGGCCCCCGACGATCTTCTGGAGATACCGTTCACGTTGCTGATCCCGAACTGCCCCGTCACCTTCATGGCCCACAAGCGCGCCGTCGTCCACATCGCCCGCCGCGGCGCCGAGGCGATGCGGGAGTTCTTCAGGGAGACGCTTCCCATCGACCTGGACGTCGTAATCGCCGGGGCGATCCTCGCCGACGTGGGGAAGCTCCTCGAGTACGAGAAGGTCGGCGGCAAAGCGCGCCAGAGCCAGCGGGGAAAAGACCTCCGGCACCCCTTCACCGGCGTGGCGCTCGCCATGCAGTGCGGCGTCCCCGACAAGGTCTGTCACATCATCGCCGCGCACGCCGCCGAAGGGGACCTGGTGAAGCGCAGCGCCGAGGCCTTCATCGTTCATCATGCCGACTTCATGGCGTACGAGCCCTTCAAGGCTCTCGGCGCTAAATAAAGGAGATTGCGTGGCCACCTCCGGATCCGCTCCCGCCAAGAAATACGTCTCCGAGGCCATGGCGAAATGGGCCGCGGAGCTGACCTACGAGAAAATCTCCGCCGACGCCGTCCATCAGGTGAAGCGGTTCCTCCTCGACTCTCTCGGCTGCGCCCTGGGCGGCTATCTGCAGCACGACGTGAAGATTTTTCTGGAAGTCTTCGGCGCGGCGGCCGGCCCCGGCCCCGCCACGGTGATCGGCACCGGCAAGAAGGTCGACCCGATCTCCGCGTCGCTGTTGAACGCGCTGATGATCCGCGTCATGGACTACAACGACATCTACTGGATGCAGGACCCGTCGCACCCCTCCGACATCATCCCCGCCGCCATGGCCTGCGGCGAGCGCGTCAAAGGCGACGGCCAGAGCCTGATCGTCGGGATCGTCCTCGGGCACGAGTTCGAGCAGCGGCTGTGCGAGGCCGCCTTCCCGGGAATCCGCGAGCGTGGCTGGCACCACGCGACCCTGACCGCCTTCGCGTCCCCCATCGTCGCCGGGCGCATGCTCGGCCTCGGCTGGGAGAAGATCCAGCACGCCATCGGCATCTCCGGCTGCCGCCACTTCACGCTCGGCGGCGCGGTGGCCGGCAAGCTCACGATGATGAAGAACACCGTCGATCCGATGGCCACGCAAAGCGGCGTGATCGGCGCGCTTCTCGCCGAAAAGGGATACACCGGACCGGAGCACGTGATCGACGGCAAGGAGGGGATGGTCCACTGCCTCGGGCCGGAATGGAAGCTCGACATCCTCACCCAGGGCCTCGGCGAGTCGTGGCGCATCGAGAAGTGCGGGATGAAGGCCTACCCGACCGAGGCGCTGACGCACACGCCGATCTCGGCGGTCCTCGATCTCGTCAAGCAGCACGACCTGAAACCCGACCAGATCGCCAAGGTCCACGTCCGCTCGCTGGCGCGGGCCGCCGACATCCTGTCCGACCCTTCCAAGTACGATCCGCGCACCAAGGAGACGGCGGACCACAGCCTGCCGTACGTCCTCGCCGCGGCGGTGGTCGACCGCCAGGTGACGCCGGCTCAGTTCACCGACCGGAAGATCATGGATCCCCTCATCCGGGAGCAGCTCCCGAAGGTCGAGGTGGTCGCCGACCCCGAGATCGAGAAGCTCTTCCCGAAGCTCCAGCGCGTCATCGTCGCGATCCGGACGACCGACGGCAAGGAGCACACGAAGCAGGTCGATTACCCGAAAGGCGATCCGAGGAATCCCCTGACCGACGACGAGATCGAGCAGAAATTCGACGCCCTCGCCGAACCGGTCCTCACGGCGGCCTCCGCCCGGAAGCTCAAGGAGGCGGTCTGGGATCTGGACGCGCTCGGCTCGATCTCCGACTTGATGGCGATGCTGAAGTCGGATCGCTGACCGGCGACGGCGAGAGGTAGAATCGCGGAAGTTGAAACCGATACGATCGAGCGCTTAGACTCCAAGGGCCAGCCGGCTCCGAAGCGGAGCCGAGCCGATGGAGGGACACCGTGGGCCAGACCATCGTCGAGAAGATCGCCAAGAGCCATATGACCGAAGGGCCGAAAGGCCGGCCCCTGCGAACCGGGGACATCCTCTCGATCCGCCCCCATCACGTGATGACGCACGACAACACCTCCGCCGTCATGAAGAAGTTCCAGAGCATCGGCGCGGGGAAGATCGTCGACCCGAAGCTCCCTGTCTTCGTCCTGGACCACGACATCCAGAACAAGTCGGAGGAGAACCAGAAGAAGTACGCCGCCATCGAGGCCTTCGCGCGCGCCCAAGGCGTCGACTTCTACCCGGCCGGATCGGGGATCGGCCATCAGGTGATGTGCGAGCAGCTCTACGTCGTCCCCGGCTCGTTCGTCGTCGCGTCCGATTCCCACTCCAACATGTACGGCGCGCTCGGCGCGGTCGGCACCCCCATCGTCCGGACCGACGCCGCCGCCGTCTGGGCCACCGGGGAGTTCTGGTGGCAGGTGCCGCGGACGGTCCAGGTCGTCCTGACGGGGAAGCTCCCGGAAGGGGCGACGGGGAAGGACGTCATCATCGCGCTGTGCGGCCTGTACAACCAAGAGGAAGTCCTCAACGCCGCGGTGGAATTCACCGGCTCCGGTGTCGCCGGCCTGTCGATGGACGCCCGGATGACGATCTCCAACATGACGACGGAGTGGGGCGCCCTGGTCGGATGGTTTCCCGCCGACGACGTGACCCTGAAGTGGATCCGAACGCGGCGGGACCTGCTCGCCTCGCGCGGCATCCACCGCGTGAAGGACGAGGAGCTGGCAGATTGGTCCGCCCACCCGCCGATGCCCGATCGCGACGCCGCCTACGCCGCGCGGATCACCCTCGACCTCTCGAAGGTCGTGCCGCACGTCTCCGGCCCCGACACCGTCCAGATCATGACCCCGCTCTGGGAGATCGAGGTGAAGAAGGTGGCGGTCCAGAAGGCCTACCTGATCTCCTGCGTCAACTCGCGCTTCGAAGACCTCAAGTCGGCGGCGCGCGTCCTGAAAGGGAAGAAGGTCGCCCCCACCGTCGGCTTCTACGTCGCCGCCGCGAGCCAAGAGGTCCAGGAGGACGCCGAGAAAGCGGGCGTCTGGCAGGACCTCGTCGACGCCGGCGCGAAAGTCCTGCCCCCCGGCTGCGGCCCTTGCATCGGCCTCGGCACCGGGCTGCTCGAAAAGGGCGAAGTCGGGATCTCGGCGACGAACCGGAACTTCAAAGGCCGGATGGGCTCGCGCGACGCGCAGTGCTACCTCGCCAGCCCCGAGGTTGTCGCCGCCTCCGCCGTCGCCGGCTACATCTGCGGCCCGACCCCCGGCAAGCACGAGCGCCTCGCGCCGCAGATCGAGACCCTGGCCGCGCCGCCGCCCCCGGCGGAGCAAGTCGAGATCAAGAGCGGTTTCCCGGAAAAGGTGATGGGCCGTCTCGTTTTCGTCCCGCCTGACAACCTGAACACCGACGGGATCTACGGCAAGGACTACACCTACCGCGAGGACATGACGCCGGAGCAGATGGCCGCGGTCGTCATGGAGAATTATGACCCGAAGTTCTCGGCGTTGACGCGCCACGGCGATCTCCTCGTCGGCGGCTTCAACTTCGGCACCGGCTCGAGCCGCGAGCAGGCGGTCACGGCGCTCCAGGCGAAGGGGATTCCGCTGGCCGTCGCCGGGAGCTTCTCGCAGACCTACCTGCGCAACGCTTTCAACAACGGCTTCCTGTGCGTCGAGCTGCCCGAGCTGGTGACCCGTCTGCGCGCCCTCTTCAAAGACGAGATCGCCTCCGGGGCGCGGACCGTCATCCCGGGAGACGAGGTCGAGGTCGATTTCGCCGGCGCGCTCCTGAAATACCGGGGCGAGACCTTCCGCTTTCCGCCCTTGGGGAGCGTTCCCCAGTCGCTCTACGTCGCGGGAGGCGCCGAGAAGCTGGTCCGGAACAAGCTGGGGCTCGATTGACCCGGGCCCTCTCATCACATAAGGAAAAGGCATGGCGAAGCACACGGTGGTCACGATGCCGGGAGACGGCATCGGGAAAGTCGTTCTGCCCGAGGCGATCCGCGTCCTGAAAGTGGTCGGCTTCGACGCCGACTACGTGCCGGCGGAGATCGGCTGGGATTGCTGGATCCAGCAGGGGAACGCCCTTCCCGAGAGGACGATCGATCTCCTGGCCAAGCACAAGCTGGGTCTCTTCGGCGCCATCACCTCCAAGCCCAAGGCCGCCGCCGACGCGGAGCTTTCGGCCGCGCTGAAAGGCAAGGGCTATTCCTATTTCAGCCCGATCGTCGGGATGCGCCAGCGCTTCAGCCTCGACGTCTGCATCCGTCCCTGCCGCTCCTTCGTCGGCAATCCCCTGAACTTCATCCGCAAGAAGCCGCAAGGCGGATTCGACGAGCCGGCCCTCGACACCGTCGTCTTCCGTCAGAACACCGAAGGCCTCTACGCCGGCGTGGAGTGGTCCGATCCTCCCGCCGAGGTCCGGAAGGCGCTGGGCATGCACCCCAAGTTCAAGCCGTTCGAGAAGGTGCAAGGCCGCGACCTGGCGCTGGCGCTGCGCGTCATCACGCGCGAGGCGACCCGCCGGATCCTCGAGGCGGGCTTCCGGCACGCCCGGGCGCACGGCTACGCCTCGGTCACCGTCTGCGAGAAGCCCAACGTCCTGCGCGAAACCTCCGGGGTCTACGAGGAGGAGGCGAAGAGCCTCCAGAAGGAATTCCCCGAGATCAAGCTGAAGTCGGACAACATCGACGCCCTGATGATGTGGATCACCAAGAAGCCGGAGGACTACCAAGTCGTCGTCGCCTCGAACCTGTTCGGCGACATCGTCTCCGACGCCTTCGCCGGCCTGGTCGGCGGACTGGGCTTCGCCTGCTCCGGGAACATCGGCAAGGAAGTGGCCGTCTTCGAGCCGACGCACGGATCCGCCCCCAAGTACGAGAAGCTCGATCCTCCCATCGTGAATCCGATCGCCATGATCCTCTCCGCCGCCATGCTCCTCGAGCACGTCGGGGAACAGGACAAGGCGAAGAAGATCCGCGCGGCGGTGGCCGCGGTGGTGCAGGAAGGGAAGGTGCGCACCTACGACATGATGCGCCTCTCCGGCGGGCCCGACGTTTTTGGCAAAGGAGCAGCCAACACGGTTGAGATGACCGACGCGATCCTCTCGAAGCTTCGGTGACGTCGATGCCGCGCTCCGGCAATCCGGGATCGGGGGCGACGAGAAAAGGAGAGGCGGGGCGCCGCGGCGCCGACGTCCGCTCCGACCTCTACGTCGCGCTCGAAATCCGAGATCAAGGCGGGATCGATCTGCAGCTACGCTCGAAGGTCGAGCCGTACTACGGCGATTCGATCCGCGCCCAGGTCGGCACGTTGCTGGATCGTCTCGGGATCGCCAACGCCCGGGTCGAGATCGACGACACCGGGGCGCTTCCTTTCACCATCGACGCGCGCCTGGAAGCGGCCGCGCTGCGCGCCGGCATCCCGCACCCGAAAAAGATCAGCCCCGGACGTCTGGCGCCCACCGGGGCGGCTTCGCCGCGGGATCGCCTCCGCCGATCGCGTCTCTACCTCCCCGGCAACGAGCCGAAGTTCATGATCAACGCCGGTCTTCACGGAGCCGACGGGATCATCCTCGACTTGGAGGATTCGGTCCATCCTTCCGAGAAGGATGCCGCCCGCCAGCTCGTGCGGCGCGCCCTGCGTAGCGTCGACTTCGGCGACGCGGAGCGCATGGTCCGGATCAATCCGCTTCCCCTCGGCGCCGAGGATCTCGAGGCGATCGTTCCCGAGGGGCCCGACCTGCTTCTCCTGCCCAAAGTGGAATCGTCGGAGGAGGTCCGGGACATCGACGGGCGCGTCAAGGAGATCTTGCGCCGGTCGGGCTCGAGCCGGCCGCTGCACCTCATGCCCATCCTCGAGACGGCGCTCGGGGTTGAGAGCGCCTTCGAGATCGCCCGCGCCGCCGACAGCGTCGTCGCGCTGACCCTGGGGCTGGAGGACTACACCGCCGACCTTGGGGTCGTGAAGACCGTGGAAGGGGAGGAGACGCTCTACGCGCGCCAGCGGGTGGTCGTGGCGGCGAAGGCGGCCGGCCTCCAGGCGATCGATTCCGTCTTCGGCGACGTCGGCGACTCCGAAGGCCTCGCCCTCTGGGCGGCCCGCTCCCGCGCCATGGGCTTCGAGGGGATGGGGTGCGTCCACCCCCGGCAGATCGAGATCATCCACCGCTCCTACGCCCCGTCGAGCCAGGAGATCGAGAAGGCGCTGCACATCGAGGCCGCCTTCCGCGAGGCCGAAGCGAAAGGGCTCGGTGTCGTCAGCCTCGGCTCGAAGATGATCGATCCCCCGGTCGTCCTGCGCGCCCGCCGCTTGGTCGACCGCGCCCGAGCCATGGGCCTCATTCCCTCGGAAGCGTCCGTCGCCATCGAGGCAGCGGCCGCGACCGCCGCCGAGGCGGAGGTCAAGCGATGAGGCCGGGAAACTTGCCGCCGAAGTGCGACTGGGCTGACGGGAACTTCGGGGAGATCGACTCGCCTTCATCTGAATGCCCGTGGCTGGGGCTCCTCGGTGCCGGGCAGCCGATAGGGAAGCCGAAGCGATGACTCGCGAGCTGGAGCTTGAGGTCAACGCCGCGGGGCGCAGCGTCCCGATGTACTCGAACGGCGCCAAGCAGACTCCCTATCTGGGTATCGGCAAGCACATCCCGACCGGCGTCAAGCACGCCCCGGCCGTCAAGACCTGCGCCTCTTACCCCGAAAACGGCGACAAGCGCGTTCCCGATCTCGAGACCGCCCTCAAGCAGTGCGACCTGAAAGACAACATGGTGATCTCCAACCATCACCACCTGCGGGACGGCGACCGGATCGCCGTCCAGGTCCTGCAGACCGCCGCGCGCCTCGGCGCGAAGGACCTGATGTGGTTCCCCAGCGCCTCGTTCCCCGCCCAGAAAGCGGTCATTGACCTCATGGAAGCCGGCGTCGTGCACCACATCGAAGGGAGCATGAACGGCCCGCTCGGCGAATACACCTCGCGCGGCAAGATGCGCGGCATGGGCGTCCTGCGCTCGCACGGCGGGCGCTATCAGGCGATCCAGGACGGCGAGGTGAAGATCGATATCGCCGTGATCGCCGCCCCGACGGCGGATTTCTTCGGGAACTCCGACGGCTCGCACGGCAAGTCCGCTTGCGGCTCGCTCGGCTTCGCGCTCGCCGATTCGATCTACGCCGAGCGCGTCATCGTCGTCACCGACAACCTCGTGCCCTTTCCCTGCATCCCGTGGCAGATTCAGGGGAACAACGTCGACTTCGTCGTGCAGGTCGACTCGATCGGCGACCCCGCCAAGATCGTCTCCGGCACGACTGAGATCACCAAGAGTCCCGACCGCCTGAAGATCTCCGAATACGTCGCCCGCTTCATCCGCGACGCCGGGATCATGCGCGACGGCTTCTCATTCCAGGCAGGCGCCGGCGGCATCGCCCTGGCCTTCGTTGATTTCCTGCGTGTGATGATGAAGGAGGCCGGCGTCAAGTGCCGCTTCGTGCGCGGCGGCTCGACCAAGCACCTGGTGCAGATGCTCCAGGAAGGCCTCACCGACTACATCCTGGACGGCCAGACCTTCGACCTCGCCGGCGTCCAATCGATTGCGAGCGACCCGCGCCACGTCGCGACCTCGCCCTTCACCTCGTACAATTACCACGGCAAGGGACACTTCGCCTCGATGGTCGACGTCGCCGTCCTCGGCGCGACCGAGGTCGACGTGAACTTCAACGCCAACGTCGTCACCCACTCCGACGGCCGGCTGCTGCACGGCATCGGCGGCTGGCAGAACTGCCTCGCCAGCGGCTGCACCATCCTCGCCCTCCCTTCGTTTCGCGATCGCATCCCCGTCATCGTCGACGAAGTTACCACCCTCGTCGGGCCCGGCGAGATGATCGACGTCATCGTCACCGAGCGCGGCGTCGCCATCAACCCCCGCCGCACCGACCTCCTCGAGCGCGTCAAAGGCTCGCGCCTCCCCATCCGGCCCATCCAGGACATCCAAGCCGACGTGGAAAAGATCTGCGGCGGCAAGCCCCAGAAGCCCCGCTTCACCAAGCGGCCCGTCGCCATCGTCAAATGGATCGACGGCACCGTGCTGGACACCGTCTGGCAGCTGGGCGACTGACAACCTGCACCAAACGCTTAGAGGCGCGGCATGAAGGGGAGAGCCAACAGCAGATGGTGCGGCTCGGCATGGAACAGCTCGAAATCCGGGTGCCCCTCCGTTCCCCTGGACTCTGCGTCGATCTGCGTGTAGAGGAATTCCGGAACCAACTCCCCGTCCACATCCACGAAGTCCCCGTTGGGGAGAGGAAGATGTAATCGGTGAACCATTGCGCGAAGACGGTGATGACGCTACCGACGACGCCGCTCGTCCTGCGGAAAGAGATCTCTCCTGCAAGACCTCCTCTCCGAATTCAAATCGGGACCCCCGACCTGGAACTGGAAGGTGGCCAGATGAGGCCCGTTGGCATAGAGCTCTTCCGCCGTGGGGAAGCGCTCGGAGTGGGAGATGGTGAATGCGACGACCGAGCTCTTGGGAAGCTTCCACACGACGCCGTCCGAACCCGAAGGCCGCTAAAGCACGGTTCTCAGTCACCATGGGAGGCACAAACGCATCGTTGAAAGGATCGAAACCATCCGAGGCTCCGCCACCCTGCTCTACGGCAGCAAGCCACTGTGGGGGTTGAGCTCTCGGGACCTGATGTCGGTCAAATCCTTCCCCCCGGCGCGGCGAGGGGTCTTTTTATCCTCTTCTCCTCCCCGCACGCAGGAAAGCATCAACCTTGCTGTGCGGTCGGTGTCGGATGGCGTTCCGGATCGGCGTCGGGTCACGCGATTCGAATTTGCGCTGACATACAGAACTGTAAGCCTCCAAATCACCCATTCCTGCAGTCCAAATCTTACCTCCCCTATTATGCAGGGCTGGTCCAAGCATTTTGAGATATTGAAGGTTACATCACGTCTCGGACAGGAAAGCCTCGCACCACGACAGCGGTAGAACGCATTTCTCCGGGCGCATTCGTGTCCATGGCCTCCGATCGGGCGATCCGAATGAGGAATACCGCTATTACAAATTTGAAAAAGGAGTGGAAGCATACGTATCCTTCCCGGATATCCTTCCAGCGAAATGAGACCGCCGGAACTCTCTTCGCGCTCGTCTTGAATTCTGTTGACTCAGCCAATGTTTTCAACGTACAGTGCGCCCACTCTTTCTCTTCAGCAGGGGGTTTTTTTGAGCTCTCCGAATTCTTTGCGGTTTAGGGAGCCCACTGTGGGTAGCGTCTGCTTTTTTCGACGCCGAGGTGGATTGCTGCGGCACCGCGAGCAGGGAGAAGGAGCCAAAAACACCGGTCCCGACCGAGAGAGGACGGCGGAAAAGCCGCCGTATCCCTCCTCAACGCAACAGGAGGTGAACCAAGAACGAGGTGTGGACACTGAGGATTTCGACGGTTGTCATTCGAAATGACCAGGAGGGAATTCTCTCATGTTGTGTAGAAGAAACCGCTTCACCACAGGAACCGGCTGGCTCCTAGGAATAGGCGCTGCTGTCTGCGTCCTCTTCTTGAGCACGGCGCCGGCCAGCGCACACCAGTCACCAGGAGGGTGTACCGGGAACCAACTCGATGTAGGTCTTTTGAAAGACAAGACTTCCATCGTGAGCGGGGAAATCGTTACCTTCACCGTGACGGCGAGGAACGATTCCGCTACGGCTTGCGATGTCACCGGCACGACGATCACGTTTCACTGTCCGGCGGCAGACGGAACCCCCACGGGCGCTGCAACGGTCTGTGCGTCCAACGCTGATTTCCTGGTGCCTTTCGCGCCTACCACCCTGTGCGTCGTTCCTTGCACTGTCACAGTCAACCCCGGAGTTACCTCGGCGCAAGCCCTGGTGGACGGGGCCGGGACGCTTCATGACAACCCGGACAACGACTTCGACAGCGCGGACATCCACCGAACTCTGTCCGTCATCATCAGGACTTGCGGAGACGGCACCATCAACGACTCGGGGTGCGGGGAGACCTGCGACACCAACGCCTTCCCGGCCGGTGCGCCCTCCAGCCACGGCTCGTGCCGCCTCGGCCCCTGCGGGAACCCTGGCGCCTGCACCTTCTGCGGCGATGGCATCGTCAACGGCGAGGAGCAATGTGACGACGGTAACGGCATCGACACCGACGGCTGCCGGAACAACTGCTTGCTGCCGGTCTGCGGCGACTCGATCGTCGGGAACACGCCGGGCGAGACCTGCGACCCACCCGGGTCCACGCCGCCGACACCTCCTGGAAACACGAACCTGTGTCGGCCCCTCGGCCCGGACCAGTGCACCTACTGCGGTGACGGCATCGTCAACGACGGCGAGACGTGCGACGACGGCAACCACACCAACGGCGACGGCTGCGAGAACGACTGCACCCCGAGCCCGATCTGCGGCGATGGCATCATCAACCAGTCGGGGTGCGGGGAGACCTGCGACACCAACGCCTTCCCGGCCGGTGCTCCCTCCAGCCACGGCTCGTGCCGCCCCGGCCCCTGCGGGAACCCTGCCGCCTGCACCTTCTGCGGCGATAGCATCGTCAACGGCGGCGAGGAGTGCGACGACGGCAACGCGGTGGATACTGACGCCTGCTCGAACAGCTGCCAGTTGCCGCAAGGATGTTCCGTGGTCATCGCCAAGACAGTGGCCCCTGATGACGGTAGCGGCGGCGGAACCGCGTGTGACGGCGTGGCCGATGGGCCTTTTGTGGAGAGCGTTACCGTCGATCAGACGACCTGCGTGGTTTACCAGATCTGCGTGACAAACACGGGTTTGCAGGTTCTCAATTCAAACGGTGTCAAGGTCGGCGATCCGGTTCTCGGAACCGTGAATCTTGACTTTGGGACGATCGCACCAGGTGCGACCGTCTGCAAACAGGCGCCCGGTGTCTTTACGGCACCAACGTGCACGGGTGGCAACCCAGCCGGCACGTCGTGCCTCTGTTCGGAGGTAGCGGGCGTCAACACAGCCACAATCACCTCTGCCATCTGTCAGAACACCAACCAGGACGCCTGTGCTCAGCAAGGTTCCGACTGCTCGGACACGGCCAACGTGGCTTGCCTCGGGCCGGGATCTTGCCGCATGACCGGTGGACACAATTTCGATGTCGTGGACGCCGAGTTTGATGAAAACGGCAAGGTCTACACGACGGGCGGTCAGATCGGCGCACCGAACGAGACTGGCTGCTGCGACTTGCCGCCGAAGGGCAAGTGCGTAAGCGGCCTGTGCACGGGTGGGTTGAATGGTGGCAAGACGTGCGCGACCAACGACGATTGCCCGAACGACCCCGGACGGAATTCTCACTGTCCGTGGGGCGATTGGGAGCACAACCACCACAGTGGGCCGGACGACAGTGGCAGCGTGAAGGGTGGAAGCTTTGCGTTCCATTCGGGTACGGCTGCAGCGCCGAATGAAGCGTTCATCAAGAGCGTCCTGTGCGCCGACCCCGGCTGGTGCGTGCAGGCACGGCCGGCGCCCTTCAAGCAGATCTTCTGGGAAGGCACTGGCGTCTTCCACAACAATAAGAGCGCCAAGAACCAGGATATCCCGCTTCCTATATTCGGTGCGTGCGGTGCGAATCAGCCGAAACCGTACAGCAGCAAGCTTGGCGGGACCCTCCACTACTACAAGGCCCACGTCAGTGATTTCGGCGAGCCTGCAGGCATCTTCCAGAAGCCTGTGGGTGCGTGCAAGATGGATGAATCATGCACCAATCCTGAGCCCAATGGGTCAGTTGAAATCAGCAACTGCGCGTTGGGTAATGTGTGCCTGGTCGACTCAGTGGCCGACCCTGTGAAGACGGCTCTGCATCCACTCTGCCTGGCACAGACCTGTTCGGAATGTCCCGACGCGTATGAGATCGAGATCCACTGCACGGCGGATCCGGCCTCGCCGGTCGCGTACCGGGTCTCGCATTTCATCCGGGAAGGGAACTTCCAGCTCCATCCGCCGGTCGGGGATTCATGTAACCCGAGCTGTGGTGATGGGGTGTGCGATCCCGGTGCAACAGGTACGGCCGAGACTTGCCAGTCCTGTCCGTCAGATTGTTGCCCATAACGGGCTGACACGTGCTGACCGGGCCTTGCAGAGGGTCCGGTAAGCAAGAGAAGGAAAGTCCCAGGGGGCGCACCGTGGACACGCGGTGCGCCCCGAAAGGACAAGCGCAATTCGGGCGCCCGACTTGTCGGGCGCCCTTTTTTTACCCGATGGGACGACCCTGCGGACTTCTCGAGGTGATTGCGGATCCACTCGCTCGCCTAGTGTTGCGTTTCGGAAATCATGTTAACACCGAGGTCGCCGAGGCGCCCGGATCGCAAGGCGCGCCAGAGCGTCGCGTACCCAAGGCGGTACGCAAGCGAGGCGCAACGCGGCGAGCCGGGATGGATCGGGGGCCG